>QKMY01000057.1 GCA_003242895.1 Candidatus Margulisiibacteriota bacterium | reverse complement strand
ATCCATTAGGTTGTTTTAATTATGGAAAGTATCTTTTCAGGTTGGGTTATCTTGAGAAAATGCAGGACGTTTTAGTTGCTTTATTTTAGGATATTACAGCTGGGCTCTTCATAGAAATATGATGCCGGTATTTGCAATGAAAACCCAAATTTACTTTTAAGAAGTTTTGTAGTTTCTTTTGCTTCTACAAATGATGTGCTCATAAAGATTGTTATTAATAACAGCCATATTTGTACTTGATGATTTAATTTTTTGATTGAGAACATATAAATATATTAACACTTATGTTACTTTAGTAAATATAATAGTTCGACAGGATGAGGTTTGTTTTCTGTCAAAAGAGGTTATTTAGCAAACTATAAAAAGGGGAGGGAGGGCGCGGAAATATGCGAGTTGGTAATAGAAAAAAATAAGTTATTTCTAACACTATTATTAAGTGTTTTTATCTTTTGTTTAATTGATAATCAGATATTAGGGTGTCGCTGCATAAGCGGTCAAAATCTGTAATAGAATTTAGAAAAACCGCCTAATAGTTGTAATAAAATATTTCTATTAACACAGAAAATACATAACGTTAGATTCTGAGATGATGAGTTTGCGTTTTATCTTGTAACGCAGTAAAACAATTGTAAAACAAACGAAACAAGTCAAGGGCTTCTCTTGAAGGTAATGGTTAAGCAATTGTTTTTAGATCGAATTTTGACAAAATTAAGCACGCTGTTATTTCAACTGCCGATTTTGACCGCTTATGCGGTAGAACCCCACTGTCTTGAAAAATAGCCGTTGGTGCTTTTTGAAAAAACCAGAAAACTTGACCGAAAAACAAGAGCAGCGGATGAAGGAACTTGCCAAGCAAAATTTAATGACCTATAAAACCAATTTGCTTAGAGAATCCTTTCAAAAATTCTGGCTTTATACCTGTCGGACTTCTGCTGAAAAATTCCTTGAAGATTGGGTGTTTATAGCTATGCGATCTAAAATTGAGCCTATAAAAAAAGTGGCAAAAATGCTTCGTAAACATAAGGAAAATATTCTTAATTGGTTTACAGTTTCTCCGCAAATATCTAATGGTACAGTTGAAGGATTTAATAACAATAATTCGTCAGCATTATGGCTTTAGGACATTTTCAGCTTTAGAGTTGGCTCTTTATCATTCTATGGGAGATTTGCCTATGCATCAACTTACCCACAGTTTTGTCTGAGGAGCCATAAAAATCTAATCCAGACATAATTTTATCATTTAACGAGGTTGCATTTGTATCAACATTTTCAGCGATATTTGAAGTATTTATCACGATGTAATTTTTTAGCACTTTATTTATATCCATAACTTCATTTATGTTCTGTTGTAAGCTTTGAGTATACACATCCAAATCTATAGAACCATCCTCAATCCCCATTTCAGAAAGCATTTTCTTCCGAGCCTCTTCATCTGTCATCTTCATGAGGTATGTTGCCTGTTTTATTAACTTCTCCTGTGTTTTCTGCAATATATCCACCTTATCTGAAACGGATAAAACATCTGTCTTGAGAGACTTATTTTCGGCTCTCAAAGCTTCATTCTCTCGTGTAAGATTTGCATTTTTTGTAAGTAGCTTATCTACAGTCTCTCTGGTCTCTACAATCATCTTCCTCTGCAATGATGTAGGTTGTTCCATAAAAGTGTCTATGTTCGATGCTTTTAGTAAGCAATTTGTATTGATGCTTACAGTAAGACTGCGGGATTTATTTATTTCTTCCATCCTAACAGTACAAAGTTTTGGTCTTTCCACCATCTTTCCTATCTTTTCATCCTTTTCTTTAATAGGACGGGTAAAATGATAATCCCTGACCTCTTCTAAACCTTCTATGTTATCCCTGCACCACTTTGCAAGTTCTGTAGTTTTTATCTTTTTCTTTTCTATTTCAGAAAACCTTATAACAGCCTCTAGTAGCTGGTCTTCTGTATATTTCTGAGTCTTTGCCATTCGTTATATTTCTCCTCTGCTTTAATGTTGCATCCCATACGATAGCGTGTGGCGTCTGTCTGAACCGATAAGAATACCTCTTCAAGTGCCGAGTCCTTACTTTTAATACTCATGGCATTGTTCATGAACTCAATTACACGCTTTGCACTATCATCAGCCTTCTTTTGCTGGAATTGCAAAAAGCATTCAAGTTCTGCCTTAGTCGGTCTATAATATTTACAACCCATACAGTCTGCAAGATGTCCCTGTTCGATGCAGTCGCTTAAATCCTCTTCATCTGCCAATCTCTTATGTGATATGCAGATAGACTTTCCAGTATCAACAGCAGTTTTTTCGCCCTGCTCGTATTGCTCTTTGGAATATCGCCATTCATAATCAAACTTTTTCTGAAGCTGTACTACTGAAGAAGCCCATATGGTCTCAGATATATTTGTGTAATATCCAGAACTTGTATTTATATTTATATGGTCTGCAAGCTGCCTGCATATATCCTCACCTAACTTCTGGAAATACAGGTTAGCCATTGCAATCGGTCTGCTATCGCCTGCCGTAACAGGCACAAACTCTGTGATTCCTGTTGCATACTTAGCAAAGTCATATCGGCTATTTCCAATGATATGTTCCTCTACGAAAGCTACTACAAGATGATTAAAAGCCTGCAACGAAAGCATGTCATTTATCATCAACTCGTTATACTCAAAAAGGAAACGTCTTTCCTGACCTTTGGTAAGTTCCACATATCTCTCGACATTTCTCATAACCTCTGAATAAGGGATCGCGTAAGTGAACTCCTTGTAATCCTTATTTACATCGTAATATACAGTCCTTGTTCCTTTTTTTAGCCTTGAGCGCCTTATTCTGAGATATGTCTTGCCATTCTCATGATAAATGCATTCCTTCGGCGTGAGAAGCATTTCTGTGGCTCTTATAGGAAGGATAAATGTTATATTTACCCAGAAATATATAGGAAACCATTTCTTGAACATATTATCATCAGGGTTTTTCCTATAAATACTGTTGACCTCGTTTTCAATCACCAGATAATTTATTATTGGTGAAAGAAGTCTCTGCGATGATTCCTTACTTTTTATCAGCTTTATGTTGGACGTTATCAGCTCAATCTGTGTATCAGGTGTATTTATGAAGCCAAGGAAATCTTCCAAGGTAGTAATAACAGTAGTTGTCAGTCTAAAATCTTTATCTGTGTACTTTTGAAGGAATTCCTTGATGGTATTTATCTTGTCTCTGGCAATGGTCTGATAAACATAGACTCCGTTGCAATAAATAGCATAGCATCTAAGCATGTTTTTCATTGTTTCTTCGGTAATTCCGAATTCCTTACCAATGTGCTTTTTGTAAGCTTCTGAATCAAGGGAGAAATCAAGACCATACTTTTTAACGTCTGAATAGCCCATCCATTTATCAGCCTCAAATATGCCTTCAAGCTTTCCACCATTTACAAGTGATTTATGTATCTCACGGCATTTGTTCAACAATTCAACACTGTAGACTTGATCTGTGTAGAGTATTACTTCTTCAGACTCTATTTTTCTTAAAATGTTATCCATTCAGAGCCTCCACAATAAGTTTTCGTGTTCCTGCTTTATCTTCTTCTGACATTTCCTTTATAATTGCGTTTATTATTTCCTGAAAAGCAGGTATTATCTGTGTTCTAAGTGCTATACCGTACTTTCTATTACCTGTAATAAGCTCTTTTTCCATGTAATCCTTTATCACTTTTACAAGTGAAGGAATTCCATCACTTGTGAACACATGATATGGGCAGAGATTTGCAAGACATGACTCGTATGTAGGATTCTCACAGCAAAAGCCTAATGCTTTCTTTTTACAGTAAATACCTGCATCCTTTGCCTTACCTTTTCCTTGTGCAAGAGCAAACATGGCTTTCAATATCTCAGTTGGTTCTTCTGATTTGCCCTGAGATAAAATCTCAGTCATTCTATTTGAAGCTACCAATGAAGTTCCTACTGTCTCCAGTTCATAAGCCGAGAGTGGAATCTGTTCCATTATCAGAGTCTGCTCTTTTGCAGAAAGCTTTTCAAAAGCATCTGGAAATGCTGCTATAAGTGCATTGTACAATGAAACGCTGAATACACCTCTCTGCATCATCATGTATAAAACAACTTCTGCGCTCTCACCCGTCAGACCGTGATCTTTCAGATAAATAGCTGTAGTATCTACATTTGCATGATTGCGGGCAAATGATGCTATCACATTAGCAACCAAAGTGGTATTCCCGTTATTCCTTGCCGACTGCTCAATTCCCTGCAAATATGATTTATTGAGCCTTCTTGAAGAAATGGAATGTTTTCCTGTTATATTAAATATGTCGTCTCCAAAGAAGTCCCTACAGATAATCCAATTTCTATAACGACTTGCTCTATGAGCATTCATGTATCCCTCGCCCGAAGTTATGTGATGATACTCTGCTATAAGAGCAAGTTTTCCAAAAATTGTCCTGAGGTCTGGCACAATCTCAGAACGGAGCTTTCCAAGTCCTGTCTTTTGCGGGACATTGTATGCCATTTCAATTTTTCTTATAGTGTATAGAGCAACACCGTCATATGTTTCATTAGAAATATTTCCATTCAGGATATCTGCCTTTAATGTATCTATGTTGATTTTAAATGGATTATCATTACTCTTAAAGTTTGGATAAACCCATCTGTCGCAGATATCTGAAGAACGCCAACCGCACACATAGTGACATGCTAAGAACATCCACATCTCTGCATAATTACTGTTTTCTAATGCCTTAAGAGTCAGGTTATGATCTTTGTCGTAATCACTGTTAAATAATATCTTTGCCAGTCTGACAAAGTCTTCATAAGGATACGCAGGCTCTGCATCACTTTCTCTCTTCTTCAAGTCGATGTTGTGGTATTTTACATTTTCATACTTAGCAACAAACTTAAAGAATTCTGTTAGAAGTTCCTTGGTTCTTACAGTTTCAGCATCTTCGATAGAAGAAACAAAATCCTCATCAATAAGCTGCTTTATATCAGGCATATCAAATATGGTTCTTACAAAGGCTGTAAGTGAAGGAGTGTATACATTATCCTCGTCTTCAATATAAGCAATGTATTTATTTATATAATCAAGGGCTACAGGATGTCCTTTGGAATGATTTATAATCCATCTTGCTTTTTCTTCTTCAGTCAGCCCAAATTCTCGAAAAAACTGTCTGCTCTTATAATCCAGAAATAAGGCATCTTCTTTTGTGATATAGAATTCTTCACGTTCAGGGATGTCGAATAGTATCTCTGTTGGTTCTTTTATTTCAATACCGAAATAGTCATATTCCTCAAGAAAGTCGATATATTTGTTTCTGTTTTTTACATACTTTGATTCAAATCTGTCATCATTATGCTGTTTCAAAAAATTCTTGATGCCAACATAGTTTGCTTTTTGTATCTGTATTTCATTGCAGGCAGATTTTAGAATCGAACCATCTCTGCTCTCTATAGCACCATTATCAATGTGGTACTGTAATACATCTGTCTTTATGCTAAGAGACCGTGAAGCATTGGGTATTGTAATGATGTTTTGGTTTGACCATGCATCCGCCAAAGCCATCATCTCCTAATAAATATCTTCCAATATCTGCGACTGGAATGTGTATGAGCTTTCTCTATATATATCTATAAGGTCAGCATTCTCATGTATGTAGTCATTCATGGACTCCTGACTCGAGTCCCCACGCCACTTCATGATTTCTCCGCTTGTAAGCTTTGCTTTTGTAAGCAGATACATTGTAAACCAATGTCTGAACATATGTGCACCTGGATACTCGACCTCATAGGTTTCTATAAACGCTGCATTATCTGCATATGTTCCCTGCTTTTCACAGGAAGTCTTTAATGCCGGTAAAAATCTTTCATAAAACAACGTCTTTACCCTGTCGGAATAAGTCTGCACTGTCATTGGATTACCCTGCTTATTAACAAACAACGGTGCATCAGGACTTGTTTTAAAGCCTTTACGCTCCATTATTTTGATATGCGTTTCATACAATTCATTTATATCAGCAACAAAGTCATTATAGACTTTCTGTACCCTGTTCTTCTTTATCGCGCCAGGATCTGTTTTACCTTTCCAATTTTTTAAGTATGGCGCTTTGTTTGTAATGTCTATCTCGATGCCTGATACCATTCCAAAACTTTTTCTGATTGTGCTAAGCCTTCCACAGCTTATATTGACTACTTCACCTTCTCGTATTCCTGCATAAGCTCCAAGGGCTATTCCAAGTGTAATATTAGGCTCATACTTCTTTGCTTCATAAATGAGAAGGTCTAAGTATCCATCTATAAGAATTCTATTCTTCTTATGAGTCGTTTTTGGAGCTGACACGTGCATTGAAGAATTGTGCGATATAACTGCTTTCTTATGATGCTTATCATCCTTTACAATAGTCAACGTCTTCAGTTCTCCTCCTTCATAGTTGAACGGAAGACTGTCTCTATTTGAACTGTAGTAAAGGATAAGGAAATCAACTACATAATCTCTGTATCTCAGCCATGTTCCTCTGTTATACTCTTTTTCTTCATCTTGCATCTTAATATGCTTTAAGAAACCTCTTATCGTTTCAAGGCTGCACTCATGTATCGAGTTTATATCAGTCTCTCTAAGCAGATAATTCAGAAAGTGACACACAGCATATGCTTTATACGATAGTGTCTTTCCATTCAGCAGTTCACTCTTTACCAAGTGACACAGGTATCTTTCCAATCCTGTGTAAAGAATAGGGATATCAGCATCCTCTTCATAAAGAACTATACATGGGTAGTTGTGCTTCTCTCCATCTTCTCCTTCCACGAATACCATCCTGTTCATAAACAAACACTTGCTTCTATCCTCTTTTACATCACCGTTTGGGAACTGAATAACGCTGTTCATCTTGTACCCATCTTCATAAAAATATACTTTATTTATCGTCTATCTTTAGAATAACGTCTATTTTATGTTATATCAACTTTATTCATTCATCCTTATATAATCAGTATTTATTCTATATATTATAAAGTATATTTATTTTTAGTTACCAACTATTGTCTCATATTATGAACGAAAACTCAAGAAAAGTACCAACCATTCACGATTCAAAATTTAGAATTGACGTGTGCGTTACCGTGAGACAAATAAAGATATCGGGATATAAAACCCGAATCTTTTGACATATCGACGAATACTAAAACTCATTAATGCAATCGATCATTTGCCTGAGTGTTCCGTAATCCCGCTGGATAAATTGCAATCCCAGGTAATGCATGTCTTTCATCTTGGGATTGTTCTTATCAAAAAACGGTTGTTCCTTTATACGGTGGATAGTCTTATCTTCCGTTAAGTCCTTAAATCGGCTAGAGAGAAATGACAATTGATTATCATTAAGATATTTCTTCACCCGAATGATTAATATATTGTCTTTCCAGTAACGATATGAATGAAAATTCTTATAAAAATTGAGGATTTCGTCACGTGCCTCTTCAGCGCTTGCCAAAATCTTATACAAACTTCGATCATTTGGCGAAACCAGATTATGGCGAACGTACTGTTTCACTGCGAACTCATCCCAGGATTTCCAGAAATCACTTCCCGGACAGTTGAGAAGGACAATCGGTACTATTGCGGTTTTTCCGTTCTGAATCATGGTCAGTGTCTCATATAATTCATCCATAGTCCCATACCCACCTGGGCATACGACAATCCCGGAGGATTCTTTTAAAAACATCAGTTTTCTGGTGAAGAAATACCGAAAGGTATAATCTTTAAGATCACCCTCGATGACCGGGTTCGAGGATTGCTCAAACGGCAGCATGATATTAAGCCCGAAACTATAATCCCGGCCAGCCCCTTCATTGCCGGCTTCCATTATCCCTGGCCCTGCCCCGGTTATAACGTAATAGCCAGCTTCACGTATGAGCTGCCCGAATCGCCTGGCAAGTTCATATTCTTCATGGCCTTTTTTTATCCTGGCTGAACCGAAAATAGTTATTTTGGCAACGCCTTTGTAGATTGAAAACATCCCAAAAGCGCCGAGAAGCTCTTGAACAGCTTTCACTATTGACATTAATTCCCATCGTTCAAGCTTGTAGAGGTTTGAAGTACGAGCAATAGAAAAAAGCATTTCGGTAATTACATCTTTATGATTTCCATGAAAAGGCAATTTAGATACCACTGCCTTGACTTTACCTATCAATTCATCCGTTAATTGATAGCCTGGCTTAGTATCATGCATATCCTCGCCTCCTAGTGTAATTAATCCTTATCAATCGTAGCGACAGCCATTCATAAGCATCAGCTACCTATCTATAATTTACTATTTATAATTTATACCCAGGAACTAATTTAATTAAACATTTTGAAAATAAATCTCATAACGTTAACAAGAGAAAAAAACATATCCGACGACATCCAACCAACAAGTCAATGCTGACTCCATCCCATTTAATCAGGACCCAGAAAGAAATTAATTCAATGAATAAACTGCTTGGTTATTCTGTGCGATCCTTTATAGTTCATGTTAACTTAAAATTGATTTATAGTATCAATCAATTGTCGAAGTGCACCAAAATCTCTCTGATTAAAATGCAATCCTAAATAATGCATATTCTTGAATCGAAGATTGTTTTTATCAAAAAATGGCTGGTCTTTGATGTTATGTACCCGTCCATCTTTACATATATCTTTGTAGGTTTTTGACAGATATTGTATTTCTGATTCCTTGAGTTGCTTCTTTACACGTATTATTAAGATATTTTCTTTCCAGTAACGATACGAGTGAAAATTCTTATAAAAATTAAGTATCTCATCACGGGCTTCCTCAGCACTGGTAATAATCCTATAAAGACTTCTGTCGTGTTTTGAAATAAGATTATGTTGAAGGTACTGTTTCACTGCGAACTCATCCCACGATTTCCAGAAATCACTTCCCGGACAGTTGAGCAGGACAATCGGTACTATTGCGGTTTTTCCGTTCTGGATCAGTGTCAGCGTCTCGTACAATTCATCCATGGTCCCATACCCACCTGGGCACACAACGATCCCGGAAGATTCTTTTACGAACATCAGTTTTCTGGTGAAGAAATACCGGAAGGTATAATCTTTCAGATCACCCTCGATAACCGGGTTCGATGATTGTTCAAACGGCAGCATTATATTAAGCCCGAAACTATTATCCCGTCCCGCGCCTTCATTCCCGGCTTCCATTATGCCAGGTCCGGCACCGGTTATAACGTAATAGCCAGCTTCGCGGATAAGCTGCCCGAATTGCCTGGCGAGCGCATATTCTTCATGATCCTTCGAAATTCGAGCTGAACCGAAAATACTTATTTTGGAGACATCTCTATAGATTGAAAACATTCCAAAGGCTCCAAGAAGCTCCTGGACTGCCCTGGCAATCGACATTAATTCCCATCGTTCTAATTTGTAAAGGTTTGTCGAACGGGCTATAGAAAAAAACATCTCTGTAATAACGTCTTTGTATTTACCTTGAAGTGGTAATTTGGAAACAATTGCTCTTACTTTATCTACGAGATCATCAGTTAATTGTCGACTAGCAATACTATCACGCATAATAACGCCTCCCTGCTATTTATTATAAAATCTCACATTCAAAAAAAGCATCAAATCCAGTTCATAATTTTATGCTAGTTACATGTATCCGGATTATCTACGTTTCAGGCTAATCTTTTGTGCTCTTTCCCATCCGGTTTTGAAATTTAATTTACTGCATCTAATCCAGGGCTAGTGATGAAATACAATTTCCTTGAAATAGAGACAATCCGTAATTTAAACTCTAAAAAATACCGGAACCTTTAAAAACGAAATGTGATAAGCTTAATTGTTTATCATGTCTGCTGAATTCTCATTATTAATTGTGAGCTTTTTGCTCATCGACAACAAGGTGCTAACTCCAGGAGAGAATATATATCGTACCTCATCCATAAACTGCTTAATAAGGAAAATGCCTCTTCCGCCTTTTCCCCAATTCTTTTTTGCTGCAATCCGCTCAAAAAATTCCGGATTAAAAGCTTTCCCGCCAAAATCTTTAACAGTAATCGTCAAATAGGCATCTTCTAAGACAAAATTGATATCGACGTTCATTTGCATATTATTAGCAGAACCATGATCGATAGCATTAATTACCGCCTCGTCGATGACTAATTGGAGATTAAATAATTCTTCTTCATCAACGTTCTGCCCTTCCAAGAGTTCACGCAAGCATTCCTTTACAACTCTCACTTGTTTCACGCTGCAAGGCACTGATAGGTTTTTGGCTCTCGATACCATAATCATCATTCCTTTGGTAAAGTTATTATTGTTACGTTCTTTTGATTATTACTGCCGATAGTTATGTTTCCACCATGCGCAGACAGAATGTAGCTTGCAAAAGCATGCGTTAAGTTAAGGTCCTTTAGCTCATCTTCGCTATCCATAAACTTATCAATCTGCTTTTCAAGAGAAAAAATCCGTTGCTTTTCATCATGAGAAAAAGATTTTCCATCATCCTCGATAATAAGCCTAACATAATTGACCTCAGGACCTACAGCAGCCGTATCCAAGACAACGCTAATGGAGCTGCCTTCAGATGACCTTAAAATCGCGTCAAGCAAAAGGTTCCGCAGTGTTTCTGCTATTGTTTCCTGATCAAATTTGATTTTTAAGTTTGCATCAATATTGATTACCATTTGAATTTGTTTTAAATGAATATATTCCTGAACATCGTTCATTATAGATTCAAATACTGGCAAAACTAATTGCGGTTTTCTTTCCAGCCGCATAGGCCCAGTATCAATATGAGCATAATAAATGAGCTTCGTGATAAGTTCTGATATAAACTCTATCCGCTTAAGCATTAGGACTTCCTGTTTCTTGACTGTCTCATCAGCGGTGCTGACAATCTTCTCTTTTTGAACATTGATAAGCTTGGCAATCGGCTCCTTTAACTGATAGGCTATAAGCATTAAAATTTCTGATTTTCTTCTTTCTTTCTCTTTTATTTTGGTAATATTTCTTAGAGCTACGATAATCCCTTCTCTTTCGTGCTCAGATGACTGTAGATACGTTATCTTACAAGAAAGAACAGTTCCTTCCGGCTTCAGAAGCACCACATCCAAGAGATCCGGCATTGAAATGCTACTTATCTCGGAAATCAAAGTGTTCAGTGCATTTGTATTTGATCCGCTATCCTGACTGAAATTGAATATCTGGTTAGCTGCCGGGTTTGCAACCGTGACTTTATAATTTTTATCAAGTAACATCACTCCATCAGCCATACCGTTAATTATAGACTCAATTTTTTTCTTTGATTCCTCAACTTCCTTAAAAAGAATTAAATTGTAAATTGTTGTTGCAGCTAACGCGCCTAAAATGTTAAGTATCTGTTCATCTCGGACATCATAAAGGCCTCCATTACGTTTGTTCAAAACTTCAATAGCGCCAAAAACATTGTCATCCATAGCTAGTGGGACGCAGATAATCGACTTTGTCTGGAATCCGGTTTCTTTATCTGACTTGTTGTACCACCTGGTATCAGTCGCAACATCTGAGATAAGAAGCGAGGCATTGTTCATAACAGTCCAGCCTACAATCCCTTTATTAACCGGAATTTTAACTCCTTTGAACTGCTCGGCTTTATCTCCTATTGCAGCTTTAATAGTAAAAAAGCCTGTCTCTTTCTCTTTGAGAATAATTGACCCGGCTTCAGCATCTATTAATATCACTGCGGCGTTTAGGATTTCATCTAACAAACGACTAATCTCTCTAATGGTATTTAGACTGGAGATTACGTTTATTATCTTTAAATAGTCTTCTTGCGTACCAAGAACTTTATCCAAGTAGGGCCTCCTATAATATTGTTAAGATAGAATGCAATTTTTTATACGTGATATAGCGATTATATCAAATGTACAATTATAATAAAATAAGTGCTCTCTATTATTGTAGCAGATATTAATATTTCTTGTTTATACTCTTTATTTTTCAATGTAATCATATTAACTTTTCGATAATTACGTTCCATCAATCTTTTTAAAAATTACCAGTATACATTTGTCTGGTGTTCTCCGAGAGACTTGCTCCTGCATACCTGTGAAGAATCAGGTTTTCGATTTATACTTGCATTAGCCCCTCTTCACGAACGGAATAAAGAATATAACTACTAAAGAAATGAATTAGCCGAGCGAGAGTATAAATTGTTCTTTTCAAAATATACCCAATCTCTTATAATAGATCTGTTTACAATACCAGACACATTACATTGCTTCATCATCAGAACATATTTGAAGCTCATAAATATATTTTGTGCATTAAAACCAATAACGGAGCAAAAAATCATGGTAAAAATCGGATATCGTCACATTGTCGACGAACTTAATACCTATATTCCTGGCAAACCTATAGAAGATGTCAAAAAAGAGTTTAAAATTACCGAAGTAATCAAGCTCGCATCGAACGAAAACCCACTCGGACCATCCTCAAAAGTCATCGACTCACTAAAAAATCATATCTCTTCAGTGAGTCTTTACCCTGATGGCAGCTGTAATTGTCTAAGGGATAATCTTGCACAAACCTATAATCTACCTCCGGAATGTTTTATTATCGGAAATGGCTCTGACGAAATACTCATGCTCATCGCTCAAACATTTATTAATCCTGGGGATGAGGTGCTTATTTCCAGTCAAACATTCTCAGAATACCTATTTACTTCAAAATGCCTGGAAGCTTCGATTAAAATAATTCCCCAGAAGGATTTCCGCTATGATATAGCAAGTTTCCCTCGCTATCTCACGGAAAAGACAAAGGTTATTTATCTGTGCAACCCGAATAATCCGACAGGAACAATCTACTCAAAAAAAGATTTTGATGACTTCATAGCTCAAATCCCCGCCAATGTATTAATTGTAATTGACGAAGCATATTACGAATATGTCAATAAAAGTGATTACCCGGAATCAATCAACTATCTCAGTACGCACAATAATGTATTAATACTTCGTACTTTTTCAAAAGTCTACGGCCTTGCAGGTCTGAGGATCGGGTATGCGATAGGAAATAAAAAACTCGTTGATCTCATTCATAAAGTAAGAGAGCCTTTCAATGTCAATAGCCTAGCCCAAATAGCTGCGATTGCTGCACTGAAAGATCAGGAGTATGTGCAAAAGATAAAATTGCTCAATGAGCAATCCCGGCAATATCTTTATGATCAATTTGACAAGCTGGAAATCACCTATATAGAAAGCGAAGCTAATTTCGTTCTCTTTGAAGTCAAAGAAAATGCTCAGGATATTTTCCAAAAGCTTCTCAAAAAAGGGATCATTGTTCGGCCTATGAACGGCTTTGGCTTACCGAATCACGTCCGGGTAACCACAGGTACGCTTGAAGAAACAAAAGAATTCATTGAAAAACTAAAAGAAATCTTAACAGAAAAGAATGTTGATGCAGTAATGAAAAGCCATTAGAGCTTCTTCTTACACTCCACAAAAAAAGGATATAACATGTTACTACATACCGAATTAAATGAAGAGCATAAAAAACTCAAAGCCAAAATGGTAAATTTTGGCGGATGGGAAATGCCGGTTATCTATAAGAGTGTCATCGATGAGCACAATGCAGTAAGAACTGAAGCCGGAATATTTGATGTCGGGCATATGGGGATTATTACCCTCGAAGGTCCGGAATGTTTACAATTCATACAAAAAGTAACCACCAATAACGCTAAAAACCTGGAAGTAGGCCAAATCCAATACTCGATGATCTGTAATGAAAACGGCGGTATTATTGATGACATTCTGGTATCCCGCCTTGCAGATAAATATATGCTAGTTATAAATGCTTCAAATACCAAAAAAGTATTATATTGGCTGGAAAAAAACAAAAAAGAAGAAGTCATTACCACCCAACTCAACCATACCCATTCAATGCTGGCAATCCAAGGGCCAAAATCTGAAGAGATACTCTCACGCATAGTAAATATCGATCTTGCAAACCTGAAATACTATCGATTGTCTCAAGGATTTGTTCTTGGAAAAAAAGCAATTATATCTCGCACAGGGTACACAGGCGAAGATGGCTTCGAATTGATCCTACGCCGTGATGAAATCAAAATTGTATGGAAGTATTTCATCGAAAATAATATTCAACCGTGCGGGCTTGGTGCGCGAGACACACTCCGGCTTGAGGCAGGAATGCCGTTATATGGGCATGAGCTGAATGAGAATACGACCCCGCTTTCAACACACCTAGACTGGGTCGTTAAATTCGACAAAGATTTTATCGGGAAATCGGCTATTGAAAAACAAAAGGAACTTGGTGTAACATCAAAAATAGCAGGAATTGAGATGCTCAGCAAAGCAATCCCCCGGGAAGGGTACGCAATTGCCAGCGGCGGAGTTGTAACTAGCGGAACATTCTCCCCAACGCTACAAAAACCTATTGGCATGGTATTAATAAAAAAAGAAGAAACTAACCCTGGAACAATAATCGAAGTTTCGATCAGAAACAAATTACACCAGGCAAGAACAATAGAGCTTCCTTTCTATAAAAGGAAGAAATAATTATTAAAGGCAATTATTAAATTGCCTCATTTATGCTCATAAAAATATAATCAAGGGGGCTAAAATTATGACGCCGGAAAATCTAAGATATAGCAAAGAACATGAATGGGTACAAGTAAAAAAAGATATAGCAATTATAGGAATAACCTATTATGCCCAAAAAGAATTGGGTGAACTGGTATATGTCGAACTACCTGAAGTTGGTGGTCAAGTTGAGCAAATGCAAGAATGCGGTGTTGTCGAATCAGTTAAGACCGTCAGCAATATTTACTCCCCGGTAACCGGAGAAGTGATCGCAATCAACGAAAATGCGATTGATACCCCAGATATCATCAATGATAGCCCATACGAAAATGGATGGCTCATGAAAGTCAAAATAGAAGATGAAGGCGAGATCGATGATCTTATGACAGCAGAAGAATATGACGCATATTTAGAAGAAAAGGGCTAATGGAATGAAATACAGTCCAATAACTGAAATTGATAAAACAATAATGTTCGAGGAAATGAAAATTACCGGATTTTCTTCATTAGTCGAAGATATCTCAGTTAAAACAGAAATCTCACATATACCTGATTTAAGTGAGATGGAAGTGAAATCCCACTTCCAGTCATTGATACAAAAAAACATAATTGGGTCCAAAACGTTTCTTGGAGCGGGAGCTTATAATCATTATATACCCAGTGTTATTAACCACATTGCCGGGAGATCGGAATACTATACAGCGTATACTCCTTACCAGCCGGAGATTAGCCAAGGAACTCTACAAGCGATCTTTGAGTTCCAAAGCATGATTTGCTCGCTTACCGGAATGGATATTGCCAATGCCTCAATGTATGACGGAGCAACGGCGGTAGCTGAAGCTGCAATTCTTGCCTGCAGCTCAACAAACCGATCAAAAATAATCGTTTCGGAAACGTTACATCCGGAATACATTAAAGTACTGGAAACTTACCTTATAAATAGAAACATAAGCGTAGAGATAACCAACATTCATCAAAATCAGTTCGATGAAAACACTGCTGCGGTTGTTAATGCCTGCCCTGATTTCTTTGGAGTTATCAAAGATTATCGGTCGGTAATTGATGCTATCCACAGTTGTAAAGGACTGTATATTGCAGTTGCAGACCCGATATCACTTGCGTTGCTGGAATCCCCCGGGAAGCTCAATGCGGATATTGTTGTTGGAGAAGGTCAGCCACTTGGAATTCCCATAAGTTTCGGAGGACCATATCTCGGTTTCATGGCAGCAAAAAAAGAATATCTTCGACTTCTTCCCGGAAGAATCATCGGGGCAACTATTGATAAAGAAGGAAAACAAGCGTTTGTTCTGACCTTCCAAACCCGGGAACAACATATCAGAAGAGAGAAGGCCACGTCAAATATCTGTTCAAATCAGGCCTTGTGCGCATTAAGAGCTACACTCTACATGGCACTAATGGGAGATAAGGGCATGACATCGGTTGCGCAAAGATGTTTGGAAAATAACCGATATTTTAAAGAAACTATATCAAAAATACCAGGTTTTCACATTAACGAAAATGAAATTACTTATAAAGAATTTGTGTTACAAACCCCCGTTCCAGCAGAAGAGATCAACAAAAAACTTCTTGCTGATTTCGGAATGATCGGCGGACTACCCCTCTCTAAATATTTTCCTGAGAGAAATAATGAAATGCTTATCTGTACGACAGAGATACTTACTTTCGATGACATTAACCAGTTTGTTTCTATCTGTAAATCTTTCGCGGCTTAGAGGAGTTAATTTTGAGTAAACTAATTTTTGAACATAGCCAAAAGGGGAAATCATCAAATATTATAAAAACCACTAAGGCTCCAATAAAATCGTTACCAAAAGAGCTTGTCAGGCAGGAGCCTATAGGACTTCCGGAAATAGCAGAAATAGACGTTGTAAGACATTATACTCAATTATCAACGCTCAATTTTGGAGTTGATTCTGGGTTCTACCCATTAGGCTCTTGCACCATGAAGTACAATCCCAAAATTAACGAAGATATGTCAGCACTTTCTGAGTTTGCAAATGTACATCCGCTACAGGATGAGTCTACTATTCAGGGAATACTTGAACTTCTTTATAATATGCAGCAGCATCTAAACAGCATATTCGGCTACGATGCATTCACACTTCAGCCAGTGGCCGGTGCTCACGGAGAGCTTACCGGATTGCTTATCATAAAGAAATATTTCGAGTCCAAATCCGAAAGCTTCAGGAATATTATTCTTATACCAGACTCAGCACATGGCACCAACCCTGCAAGTGCCACCAGTGTTGGCTATAGAACAAAATCAATTCCTTCCGGCCCACGAGGCGGAGTCGATATCGAAGCATTGAAAAAAGTGGTCTCTTCCACCCCAAATCTTGCAGGTTTAATGCTTACGAATCCGAATACGCTTGGCCTTTTTGACGAAAACATTATCGAAATCGCTGCAATAATCCATCAAGCCGGCGGTTTGCTTTATTATGACGGCGCGAATGCAAACGCCACCCTGGGAATTACTAAACCAGCGGAACTTGGATTCGATGTTGCACATATTAATTTACATAAAACGTTCGCAACACCTCATGGCGGCGGCGGTCCAGGCTCCGGGCCGGTCGGCGTCACAAAAGAATTAGCACCGTTTCTACCAGGTCCTATGATAACGAAAACTGCCAACGGATATACCTTTAATAATCCTGCGCAATCTATTGGCAAAGTACATTCATTCTACGGTAACGTAGGCGTCGTGATTAAAGCCTATGCTTATATTGTTACACTAGGCAGTCAAGGACTCCGAGAAGTATCGGAAAACGCTATTATTAATGCAAACTATATGATGGAACGACTAAAACCATACTATACTATCCCGTTTGGTTTTCGAACGTGTAAACACGAATTTGTAATCAGTATGAGCAAAGAAAAAAAAGAACACGGAGTAAGAGCATTGGATGTTGCGAAACGACTCATCGATTATGGATTCCACCCGCCAACAATTTATTTCCCGCTCATTGTCTCTGAATGTCTGATGATCGAGCCAACAGAAACAGAAAGCCGCGAATCACTCGACACGTTTTGTGACGCGATGATAGCTATCTCAAAAGAAATCAGAGAGACTCCCGAGCTTCTTCTCGAAGCGCCTCATAACACTCCGGTAAAACGGCTGGACGAAGCAAAAGCGGTTAAAGAACCGAAACTAACCTTCGCTTCATTTTGTAAGTAACCTTCGGAGTAAAACACATGAACGAGGTTGAAAGGCCACATCACTGGAACCTAATAATTGATTCACCTGATAATGCATGTAATAACATGCGCAAAGACATGGATCTTTTTTCTAATATTGAAGCAAATGAAATACCTGCAACACTTCGAATTTATTCCTGGGATCAACCATGTATTACTTATGGGTACAGTCAATCATTGGAAAACGACTTCTATATCGAGAAGATACCCAACCGCACACAGATAGCCGCCAAAAGACCTACCGGAGGCGGAATAGTATTTCATAATAGCGGAGATTTAACCTACAGTATTGTTACGAAACTTGAAACAACGAGACTACCGAAGGGAATAGAACAAAGCTGCACGCATATTCATAAAGCCATTGCTGGAATGCTATTGGAGCTGGGGATTATTGCCTCCATTGCAAAATCAACTCTATACAACAAAAATAAACATACTTTTGAAAGAATCTGTTTTGCAACACCGGCACGTTATGAGCTTGTCACCATCCAAGGTCAAAAAATAGCTGGAAGTGCACAAAAACGAGGGAAAAAAGCATTATTACAACAAGGTACTATTCCTTTTTCTTCCGATTATTCTTTTTGGATACCATTCTGTAAAAATACTGGATTCATTACTTCGCTGAAATCAAAATCAGCGGATATGGAATCATTAACTACCACAAACTTTACTTTTGATTATCTTGCTAAACTTCTGGCAGCTCATTTTGAAAAAAACTTAGGGATTATACTTACCGAAACCTCCGAAATAGACACAAAAACCCTCGATTGAGGGGATAACTCTCGAGGGTTTTATATTTATTTATTTTTATAAGTAACTATATTATAGACGTATTTAGTTGGCTGTTCACTGCGGCTGATAAACTATCAGCTTCGCTTGTATTTCCATATACAGTACTGATAGCATTTTTTATTGTCTCACCTAATATGGCTGTCATGGGTACCTGAGCGGCCATTTGCTTGGTCTCAGAAACAAAGCCAGGGCTTTCCCATACTGGAGTTGAAGAAACAAGACTTATTTTGCTAGGATTAATTCCTGGTGCACTTGCAATCATTCCGGCTAAATACTGATTTCCGGCTTCATCTGTAGATGTTTTTTTGGCTGGTGCTGCTGGTGCATCATCAGTCGGCTTATCATTCTTAACTGGTCCTCTATTTGTTAATATTCTTGGATTTTCTGGATTAATACCAAATGATGTCATAATATCCATCCCCTTTAATGATTATTTTCCACCTATATATATATCGTAAGCTATTCAATTTTGTTGCATTTTATTATCTGTTTTTTTTGCTATAGCTATATACTTTTTAAAACAACACAAAATATAGGTGCGAATACTAAGCTATTATCAATATTTCTTTACTATCTATATATCGTATTAACTTTTCATTTGTTGCAGTTAATCTTTTGTGTTATCGTTTCAAATAGTGAGTAAATAGCAATACTAATCCTGGACATCTAATATTTTCCCATAATTATTTTCGCTTAAACATAAAAAAGGGCAAAATTAATTGCCCTTTTTGTCAGATATGTTAATCTTCTTATACAACACTTACATATCTGTAACCTCCATGCTGTCTAAAGAAGATCCGGAGGAAATATCATGTTGGGTGTATTTGTAAATAAATACATAACAGACCTCCCAACACTTTTAATGTAATGATATTCTAGCATTATTTTTTAATAATGATAAGAAGAGATTATCATTATCTCAGGGCAATTGACTTTTTAAATCGCAATCTTCATAAAATTCTTAATTAAATACATCGGCTCGATATCACCTTCGGTTACGCTAAGGATCCCATGAGCAACTGGCATTGGCACATGCAGTTTCTCCGAAAGATAGACTGCATTCCGCAGAGCATTCATTCCTTCCGGCAGCGTTCCCATTTCTTCTTGCGCCCTGTCCAGCGAGTATCCTTCTGCCAAGAGCTGGCCAAGCCTCTTATTATAACTATGAGGGCTTAATGTAGTAGCTAACAGATCACCTAGACCTGCGAGATAATACACGCTCTCACTCTTTCCTCCAAGTGCTGTAACCAGAGCAACCATTTCCTCTAAGGCTTTTGTTAGAAACGCCGATTTGAAGTTAATACTATCCATCTCCATTCCGTCTATTATTCCTATTCCGATAACGTACAAATTCTTCAGGATTCCTGCCCACTCAACACCAATAGCATCCGAACTGAACCGGGCTCTGAAGGCTTGTGTCTCGATAGCACTCGCAACTTTGTACAAGGATTTTTGATTTTTTCCAGCTATGACTACCCCACAAGGAAGATCCTTAACAAATTCCGTGGCGATAGTAGGACCTGAGAGTACGAGCACTTCATTTCTAGGATAGATATCTTGAATCATTTCGGATGCTGTCATGCCTGTTTCGGCATCAACTCCTTTAACCAGGCTTACAAGCAGACAGTTATCTTTCAGTCGATGCCTGCAAGGATTCAATACGCGGGGAATATGACTCGATGGAATAGTGATAAATACGATATCTTTATTGTCGAAAGCTTCTTCGAGGTTACTTGTTGCTTCCAATTTCTCACTTAGCTCCATGTCAGGCAGGTATCTAGAGTTTGATTGTTGAGCATTAATTTCGTCTACTACTTCCTTTAAAAAATCCCAGCCCTTAACTTTGACTCCGCTTTCCGCCATCATGTTTGCAATCGCGGTCCCGATATTTCCCATACCTATGACTGCAATATTCAACTCGTTTTGCATATAGTCCTCCCCCTACCATTTTTGCAAGATTTAAACACTTTCAAGCCTTAAATTCAACACAAAAATTTCGGACGTTATATATACCTAAATCAATGTAGTTTTCGAAAAAGAAATGCAACTACCCCGCGCGAAACGCGGGGTAGTGATATTAAAAAATCCGAAAACCTAATCAATTTGGGTATTAAAGACTTTGCTATTACTTAATACAATAAACCTCGATCCTAAAGGTTGTTCCTGATCCTGGAATTGAATCCGCCACATATAGCTCGGCTTCATGTCTTTTGATTATCTCGGAACATAACATTAGCCCGATTCCGGTTCCATTTTCCTTTGTCGTAAACCTGTCTTTAAATACTCGATTCTTCTGTTCTTCCGACATCCCCATTCCATTATCTTTTATTTCTATTATGACCTGCGATCTTCCTTCGATGATCTGATTGAACGTCTTTATTGATACGATGCCTTTCTGCTCTTTCGGGATCGACTCAATTCCATTGACGATAAGGTTCATGAATACTTGATTCATTTCAGCAGCACTTCCGTACACTTTTGGAATTCCTTCCCCTAATTCAGTTTCTATTGACACATTTGATGGCAGCTTGAAATTCACAATGTTTAAGGTGGTAATTATTTCTTTATTGATATCAAACTCGCCTTTCGCCGCTTCCTGGAACTTAATAAACGATTTCATATTCGTTATGTGCATCCGAATGCGGTCCAATGCATCAAATAAGCTATCAATATCTTCGGAATATCGCTCATGGTTTACTTCGAAGAATTTGTCGCCAGAGTATTCGATCTTTGTTTTATTTGTTTCGAATATAGATCTAAGGTCATCAGTATAACGTTTATAGCCATTCATTCCGATAGTGATTGCAAGCAAGGGGGTATTAATTTCATGAGCTACACCAGCTACGATATCGCCTAATGCAGCCAATTTCTCTTTTTGTACCAGCATCGATTCCTGTCTTTTGATCTGCTCGTTTTGCTCGACGAGTATTTTATTTTTATCGGCCAGTTCTTCTGTACGCTCTTTTACTTTTTCTTCCAGTATTTCGGCATGCCGGGCAAGTTCCCTGTGCATATTCATGAGCTCCTCAGTGGTCCGGGCATTCTCAATTGAAATTGAGGCCTGTACCAGTATTGTTCCCAGGACTTCTCTCTTCTTCTCTGTAAACAATCCTCCGACTAACTTATTATCCAAATAGACTATCCCGATCAGCTCATCCCTTGTTCTCAGAGGGATACACAGGATACTCTTCAACCCATATTTCATAACGACATCATCGTTCTTCAACCAGGATTCCTCTCCCGCGTCTCCTACCAATACAGTATTTTCACTTTCAGTTGCCTTCTCGATCACTCTCCGGCATACTGGAATGTCGTTTATTTTTGACTCCCCGCCTACTTCACGGATCACCTTGATTGAAAGATCTCGTTCAGTCCCAGAATACAGGTACAAATATCCTCGTTGTGCACCAGTTATTTCTATCGAGACATCCATAATCTTTTCGAGAAGCTTGTCTAGTTCGAGGATGGAACTCAAATTATTGCTTACCTCAATGATTGAGGTCAAATCCCGCCTATCTGTTAATCGATCCTGAACACTTTCTGCTTGAACATCTTTGATACCCAGAATGTGAGTCAATCGTTCCAGGTAGGCAGTAGAATTGATTTCTTTGAATATCTGGAAGGCTTTGTCAAATTTTGGTCGAGAAGCCTTTTGACCTATCTCCTCATGTAAAAACCTGCCATATTCGTAATATGTCTTAGCTAATTCGTATTTACGACTAATGCTTTCAAGGTGCGCAATACTTTTTAAAAAATATGAATTCGCGGCTTTGTTATTCTTGACTAACGCAGAGTGTTTTGCTGCAATACGTAGCGATCCTCCATGATGGTTCGGCCACGGCTTCGTAGCTTTTAGGGCTTCGTTGATTGCCACCTTTATCTGTTTGATGGCTATTTTCCGGTCTGATTTACTAATTCCGAAACCGTCGCGCCGATATTTCTCAATATAGGAGTCTGCCAGAGAAATATAGAGATAAACGACCATATCCTTAAAAAAACTTTTGCCGGTTTTGCGATGGATATCTCTGGCTTTCTCTAAATGCTGTATCGCCAGGTCATAATCGCCTGACTCGAGGTACAGCAGTCCAATATCTGCATTTGCCCGGCAATGTACATACCAAATCTTCTTATCTTCACTGACCTGCAAACTTTTTTCACCGTATTTCCTGGCCTTCTCAAAGTCGCCGGTTTCGACAAACGCTCGCACCAACATATCGGCGGCACAGCAGATCCCATGTTCATCTTTATTCATTGTGCTTACATTAAAGTAAATAAAGTAACATTCCAGTGCTTTTTTATAATTCCCCTGAAACATGTTCGAAGTACCGCTCCATGCCATCGTATAAGCATACTCCCACATACTACCTATACGTTTCAAGGTTTCAGCCGCTGCTTTTTCAATTTCCAGGACATTTTCGTAATCACACGAACTTAGATAGCTAAACCCTGTCCACATTTTTACCTTTGCTAACTCTACTTCTTCGTCCAGCTCATTAAGCATTTTTATTGCACGATCACTAATTTTTTCTGCCTTCTTAAACAACCCGACAGTTACATATCCAATACTTACCATATTTAACGCCAATCCCAACTCTTTTGAAGTGCCGATTTTTGATTCCGCGATATTTACTGCCCGAAGTATTGACCATAGAAGCTTATTCACATTCATCATCGAGTATAGCGCTGCCATCTCCAGATACAACTGGGTAACTTCTTTAGCTGTTATTATTGAAGCATTATCGTTACCTAGCTTAACTTTCGGGGGGATTAGATTTCGGTATAAAAAAACCACCAACTCTTTCAAAAGAAATTTGATCTCCGAATATTTTCCTAAAGGAACCTTCTCGCCAAGAAGGGTTATGCTTTTGGTTAAACTCTCTTCACAGGCGTTAAGCTCGCCCAGCTTGAACCATGCACCGCCGATTTTCCGATAAATTGCGGCTTGATCAAGAGAAGTGTTTTTATATGGCAATAACGCGGTGTAAATTCGAACAGCATCTGCCATTTTTCCCATTACCTCGTATACTTCAGCAGTTTCATTATGAGCAGATATCCATACCTCTTCACCTACTTTTTGCTGCTCTTCCAGCAAAGCTATTGCTATTTCGAAATATTTGACCGCCTCTTCATTAGCATATCCCTCTTTTGCCTTTGCAGCCGCAGGAAGGCTATATAGTAACGACTTCTCTTTATTTTTTCCCGCCGTATAATGGTAAGCCAGATCAAATACTACTTTGTCTATTGTTTCTTTATTTATTTTCTCGATAGCGTCTGCTATTCGTACATGCAATTCTTCGATATTATTTCTATCGATCTTGCGATAAAAAGCATCACGGACCCTATCATGGACGAAAAGCAATTTACCACGCTCGCTGCTCAGTTCCAGCAGTTGCAGGCCAACACCTTCGTCGATCAGCTTAATAATTGTTTCTTTGTCATTATCAATAAGCTCAAATAACAGCTCCAGATCGAATTCTCTGCCGATTATTGCGCCGATTATCAAAACATTTAACAACTCATCATTTATCTTATTGATTCTACGCAAAATGAGATCGACCATGTTGGTGGGAATGATTAATTCTCTTATTTTATTCCACTTCTTCTCCCAGAGACCATCTATCCACTCAACTGCATTTTTATCGATAAGTTCCCGGACTACATTGATTGCATAAAACGGGTTGCCTTTTGTCTTTTCAAGGATATATTCACTCAATTCCTTAGATTTTTCCTGAGCCTCTCCCAGCAGGTTCGCGATTAACTTATTCATACGATTCAAATCGAAAGGCAGCAATTGTATTTCCGCTAAACCCTGGTCTTTCATTTTGTTCTTAATCTTGCTAAGACTATGCTCGGCATCAACCTCATTATCACGGTAGGTCCCAAGCATTACCAAGTGACTTTGGTTAATACGCTCACAGATTTCCTCCATCAAGCTCAAAGAACCTTCGTCAGCCCATTGCAGATCATCAATAAAGAGAACACAGACTTTGTTATTGCTACGCATGAGTTGACAGAAAAAATCAGCAGCGACCATCAAAAAACGTTTATTATCCTTCGTAGGATCTAAAGGCACTAATTTGGGAACATTTTCGAAAACGGAACTTATTCCGCTATTTATTTTTAATATTATTTCGCCTAGCTCCCCAACAACCTCTTTTAGTGCAGCTATTTCCTGTGCCTTTTGCGCATCCGGTAATTTGTCGAGAACTCTTAGATACTCATTTAATATATCCTTAAACGGCAAATATGGTATTTTGTTTACCTGGTCAACACATCTACCTCGGAACACCACTCCTTCAAGACTAAAAACCTCTCCCCGGACCTCTTCCGCAAGCCGGCTCTTTCCAATACCAGCCTCGCCACCGATCAGGCAGATCCCTCCTTTGCCGCCTTTGGCTTCTTTTATTAATTGCTTTACCGTAAAAAGCTCTTCGTCTCGACCAACCAGATTCGTCTGATAATTCAATTTTACTTTTTTGTCCTTTTCGCCAACGACGAAGGACTTCTCTCCCTTGCTGTACCGGTCCAGATCATACAATAGCCCGCCTATCTCTTGATATCTCAGTTCCGGCTCTTTCTCTATCAACTTCATGACGATCTTTGAGATTACCGCAGGGACCGCCCGGTCACTGCTTCCCGGACTAGGAGCTACCACCGCTACCTGTTCATGTAATAACCGGTTCACATCCCGCCCTTTAAACGGCTTCTCCCCGGTTAATAATTCATAAAAAATTATCCCTAATGAATACAGATCACTTCGTTCATCGATCCGTTTATTTACCACTCCCGTTGCTTCCGGTGACATATACCCGAAAATCATCACGATCTCGTTTTCTTCTTTTATCTTCCCCAACTCGAGTATCTGGGCCACCCCATAATCTCCTACCTTTACTTCCTGCGTTCCTTCATTCACCATGACATTCCGGGTGCTCAAGTCCCGATGCACTTTCCCAGACCTATGCAGGTACTCAATCCCGTGCCCAATCTGTTTGATTATCTCAATTGCCTCATCGACACTATGCCGCTTCCCTCGCTCCAGGACTTTGTCCAGACTTTCCCCAGCAAGTTTCTCGACTACCAGATACTGGCGTTCCTGATAATCTCCCGCCCCATATACCCTTACCAGGTTTTCATGTTCGAGCTTTACCGAGCCTTCCATGTCTTTTTTATATCTGAGAAGATCTTCGATGTATTTCGAGCTGACGTCCTCTTTGAGCAGCTTGATTACAACCTCGTTCTTCGCCTGGATATCTTCTGCTTCCCAGACTTCACTGGCGATTCCCATCCCCAGCCTCCGGACCAGCTGATACCGACCACCTATTGTTTGATTTTCTGCTATTAAAACACTCATAATTGTTACCCCCTCTTCCCCTTTATCATTTTTCTGCCAGTAAAATAATCGTATCAAGTACATAAAAAGGACGTTCAATTGACGTCCTTTTCTAAAACACACTATCATAATTCAATAACAACGCCTCATTTTAACCCTTTTGGAAGTTCCTCAATGTTTCTTACCAACTCCCTCGCATCTTTAATCACATTTTTATCTATAATTAAATTATAAATGCCTTTTTGATCTTTTTCATCAACAGCATCAATATATCCGGTCAACAACAATCTAATACTGTGTGGAGCTGCCTCTTTTGCTGCTTTCAAGACTTCAATACCATTATAGAGAGGCATCTTATAATCACTAACAATAATATTTAACTCTTTTGCATTACTCTGAATAAATTCGATAGCCAGCTTAGATTCCGAAAAACTTATGACATCATAATATATCGACAAATCTCTCGCTAAAAAATTAAGCAAAGTCAAATTATCATCTATTAATAACAACTTTTTCATAAGTCCATTCCTTAATCTTAAAATATTTTTGTTGTATCGATCATTTTTCGAGCAAATTAAAGAAACATAGCTAGCCCATGTCGATATTTGTGCAAATTTGAGTAAATAAGCATTGTCGTCGTTCTTATCCGTATCTAAATTATCTTAAAAATAAAAAAAAGTTTTTTCTCTTGTTTTTATTATATATTATTTAAAGTATACTTCAAATTTTTATTATCATTTTTCGTATTCATTCATCTACAATTGGGATTAAGAGCAAACACGACCTCATCATGGAGGGATTATTTACCGGAGGTGAATTTTTGTTCGTTAGATAACCGACTAGCCTCATTATTACTTACACTATATAATCATCTAAGTAGAAGCATCTTTTTGTTCTCATTTAAACAAAGATAAATACGCAGTTATCGCCTATTATACCGGAGGCAAGTTATACGTGAACATATTGCAAAAGATTATATCACGCAGTCGCTCTTCGTTACGAATACGATCGCTTTTGGTATCATTGTCTATACTCCTGCTACTCACTTTTCTGGGAATCGCGTCACTTTACAGCAATTATCGTATGAGAGAGCAAGATGTTGTGCAGCACAATCTTGATTTGACAAAAAGCGCCACCATCCTGATTAATGAATGGGTAAATGGAAATATCCGGGCATTAAGGGCGATTACTCTCTCCCGGTTTATGAATATCTCCAATATCAATGATATTAATTCCGATTTCATAACGTTCTATCTCACGAAGCAACCGGACTGGAAAGGAATCGCAATATTCAATCCCAGTGGCCATGCCATTGTGAGTACATTAACCAACGATAGTTTTATCAGTGATGATGATTTTTTTCTACGGACCAAACGCAATCTTGCAGGTACCGTGTCTAATCTAAAGATCGATCCCGTTACTCATAAGCGCTACTTGATCATTACCTATCCAATTACAAAAAAAGGCGTCTTAAAGGGAATTTTAGCCGTCTATCTAAGTCCGCACGAAATTGTTAGGCTGCTCGGCAAGCTCACGAAAAACGAAGCAACATTTATAAGCCTGTGGGGAAATGACCAGAATCTTATTGCTTCATCAAAAACCGGCATGGAAAAATTAGCAGAACCCTTTCAATATAAAGATTCCAGAAACATTTTTTCTGGTCGACATGGAACAATAAAGCTATTCGACACAACCAGCAATACCAAGCAGGTCCTGGGGTATGCCCCTATTCCTTCATATTTTCTTACGGTTATGACGATGACACCTCTTTCATCAGCCCATTATCAGGTTGCAAGAGATATGGAACCCTTCTTTCTTATAACACTTGTAATTGTTATCGTGAGCAGCTCTCTACTATTTCTCTCAGCAGCAACTATTAGCAAGCATCTGGATACACTGATGAAAGGCGCTCAATCGATAGAGAATGATAAATACGAGGGGACACTTACAATAAAGAGCACAAGAGAACTAGAAAATATGGCCAAAGCACTCAATGCCATAGCCCTTAAATGCGACCATCACAACAGAATAATGCGTGGATTAATGCACGAAAAGTCTTCTCAATCCGAATTACTAGATAAAGCGTTATCTTCTTTCAACCAATCTCTCGCCCATCTTAAATCCCCATTGCGAAGAATTAAGGCTGTCAGCAACATCCTGTTGTCTGAATATAGTCGGGGATTAGATGAACATGGGAAAAAATATCTTACCAGAATGGGTTCCGCAGCCCACTACTTAACACGGGCAACAGATGACCTGCTCCTCTTAGCTCATATTTCACGCAGCAAACTTAACTATAGAGAACTAAATCTCTCTTCTATCGCGACTAAAATAGTTAATGAACTGAAGAAAGCACATCCTGTCAGTACTACGCAATTTTATATTCAAGAGAAGCTGATAGCTCATGGAGATAATCACTTAATAAAAATAATGCTGGCAAATCTTCTTGTTAATGCCTGGAAATTTTCATCAAAAAACCAGCTTGCTCATATCGAGTTCGGGGCCAATGATACTGAAGGAAAAACAATATATTTTGTAAAAGATAATGGAATCGGCTTTGATATGGCCTATGCGAGCAAACTATTTACGCCCTTTCAACGTCTCCATAGAAAGGAAGAGTTTCCGGGGACTGGAATAGGACTAACTATCGTACATCATATACTACAACGTCTTGACGGAGAGATTTGGGTTGAAAGTTCAGTCAACCAAGGTACGACATTCTATTTTACTCTACCAGCACATTAGAATTTCCGATCAAGGCCACGATATTGAATTGCTTCCGCGAGATGGACAGACTTGATCGATGCTTCTCCTGCAAGATCAGCAATAGTCCTGGCCACTTTGATGATTTTATCAAACGACCTGGCGGATAGGCTCAAGCTGCGAATGGCATTTCTCATCAGCTGAGCGCAAGAATCATCCAGCGAACACGATTCCTTTATATGCTTTGGCGCCATCTGCGCATTACAATGGATCGGCTCACCATGAAGCCGCTTCTGCTGGATAGCTCGTGCACGCTCTACTCTTTTTCTTATATCCACGGAGGATTCTCCCGTCTTCTTCTGCATTAATTCATCCTCATTTAACCGACGTACTTCAATCTGAATATCAATTCTATCGAGCAAAGGCCCTGATAATTTCTGCCAGTATCTATCGCGGTTAGCAGGAGAACACGTGCATTCGATGGTCTGGTCGAACGCATACCCGCACGGACATGGATTCACAGCCGCAACAAACATAAACTGAGCCGGATAGGTAAGTGTTGACTTAGCCCTTGAGATCGTTACAACTCCATCTTCCAAAGGCTGACGAAGCACTTCCAAAGCTTCTCGCTTAAATTCGGCTAGTTCATCGAGAAAAAGCACACCGTTATGAGCAAGAGATACCGCACCTGGCCGAGGAACAGAAGAACCTCCAACCAGCGCAATATTGGATACGGTATGATGAGGACTCCTAAAAGGACGGGCAGTTATTAGGCTTTTATGCATAGGAAGCTGTCCTATAATGCTATAGATCTTCGTTATTTCTAAGGCTTCTTCCATAGTCATTGGCGGAAGTACAGTAGGAATGCGCTTGGCAATCATCGTTTTGCCACATCCGGGAGAACCGATCATGAGAAGGTTATGACCACCGGCCGCAGCGATTTCGATTCCACGCTTCACAAACTCCTGCCCTTTCACTTCCGAAAAGTCTACGGTATCTGTTACTGCCTCCTCAAACAATTTTTCGAAATCTATCTGGTATTTTTCCATTGGTTCGTAGTCACCTAAAATAGCCGCAGCTTGAGCAAGATTATTAAGGGGAATAATATCTATTCCCTGGACTAAAGCTCCTTCCTCTACATTCTTTTCCGGCAGAAAAACACGCCGGAAACCCTTTTCTTTTGCATACAGGCACATCGAAAGCACGCCCTGAATCGGCTTAATCCTCCCTTCCAGAGAAAGCTCCCCCAAGACTATAGAATCTTCAAGGTATTTCTTTGATATCTGGCCCGTCACAGCAAGGATACCGAATGCCATAGGCAAATCGTACATCGGTCCTTCTTTCCGTAAATAGGCCGGTGCCAGGTTAATCGTGAAATACTTATTTAAAGGAAATACATAGCCTGAATTTGTTATCGCTGCTTCAACCCTGTTTTTGCTCTCTTTCACTGCTGCATCGGGCAAACCGACAATATTGTGTCCAGGAAGCCCATGTTTGACATCTATTTCAACTTCAACGATATGTGCCTCAAGACCTTGAAGTGATGCACTAAATATTTTACCGAACATTTTTCATCCTCCGGGTTTTATTTACGTCAATGAATATATAACTATATTTTTATTGCGTCAAGCATGAAAAAAGATGCACAGCTAAGCATCTCTACTACAAAACATGAGATAAATGCTGTGAACTATCAGGAAACCGCATCACTTTTTAATATTGAAAATAACCTGAATCTCATGATACTCTTAGTATTAAGGGAAAATGAAAAAGCACAATATCATATCTATTATTTCTAATATTTCCTTAGTTACGGCTCTATTATTCAATGGCAATCTCCTCTGGAGTGACCGTGCCCAGGATATTGTTTCCGGTGCAGGAATTTTGTATCATAAGGCTTATCAAGATTATGCAGAGGAAAACTATGTCTCAGCTATCCATTATTTAAACAAAATAAAACAGGCAAGTGATCGCGAGCTACAAGGTAAGATGCTGTTCCTGCTAGGGAAGTCCTATGCAAACCAGAAGAAACCAGATAACGCCCTGAAATATTTTGATAAAGCAGCGAAGCAGGAAGTACCAATCAAGGATGCGATTCTTTATGAGCGGGCAAAAATATATTCTGCAAAAAAAAATTATATCGCTGCCAGAAAAGCATACACAGGTATAATTGAGAAATTTCCTCAAAGTCCTTTTATTCCCAAAGCCCTTTTTGATCTGGGCGAACTACATTTCAAAAACAACCAGTTCGCAAACGCGGAAAAAGAATACACTACGTTATTGCAGAAGTATCCAAACTTCATCAAAAACGACACCGTATTTTTCAACCTGGCTGTCATTTGCGAAAAAAATCAGAACTATCGGAAAGCCTATGAACACTATCAGAAAATTTTTTACAACTATCCCGATAGTGAGTACTCCGATAAAATACCAGGAAAACTCTACCACCTTTCGAATTACCTTCAAAATAGCAGACCGTTGCCAAAACCGGAAGATCTTTTGAACGCGGCGAAACTTCTGCATCAAAAAAGTCGCTTTAAAGAAAGTAATGATATGCTGGACAGATTACTTTCGTATTATCCGAAATCACCGCTAGCCCCTGAAGCAATGTATCGCATAGGGTTTAATAAGTATTCATACTATGCTTACGATTCTTCACTTATAGCATTCCAAGAGTTAATTGTTCGGTATCCCGCAGACAAGCATATCGACGAGGCCTATTTTTATCGAGCTAAAATATTTCAAATCCAAAAAAATACGAGCGCAGCAGTACAAGCATACAAAAAAATAATAGATTCATTTCCTCATGGCGACATAACCGATAAAGCGATTTACAATCTAGCGGCAATTTATTTAGAAAAAAAGGATAAGGTCCTCGCATATAATTATTATGAAAAGTTATACGAGCGTTACCCGGAATCTCCTCTTGCCGATGACGCAATTTGGGAACAAGGCTGGTTTTATTATATTACAGAACAATATAATCGAGCGTATAATGTGCTCAAAGTAGCTGCAACACTTCCTCAAGCTGACGATTTTACCGCAAAATGTGTTTTCTGGGCGGCAAAAGCTGCACAAAAAGATGGGAATGAAGAAGAAGCCTTTAGGCTCTATTCAAAACTATTTGATAAATTCGCGCATACTTACTATGCTTTTCGAGTATGGGACAAATTTTCAACGAACCAGGAACACAGACAAACGCTTCTTGCATTGCCAGGAAACAGCCTCAATCTTACGACCTCTGAAAATTATTCAATGGAGTCAAATTTAAGACTGAATATGCTGCGAGAATTCGGTTATGAAAGCGAATTTTTTGCTGAAGTCAGTCATTACAAGGAGACTAACGCACTCTCAGAACTATTTTCTAAAACGCTCATTAGCAAATACAAGTACTTTCAAGGAGATTATTATAATTGTGTCAAAGGTATTGAGAATATAGTTTATGAGGAATTTCAGAAATATAACCAGGTCCCAAAAGATGCTATAAAATTTGCGTATCCCAAAGTATACTGGAATTTAATTAATAAATATGCACAAGAATATTCTACCGACCCGTATCTTGTAATCGCTCTGATACGAGAGGAAAGCAGATTCAAAAAAGATGCCAAATCATGTACCAATGCGCAAGGGCTAATGCAGATAATGCCGGGAACAGCTAAGGACATTGCAAAACGCCTTCTGAAAAAAAATGCTTCAACTTATGATCTTACCTCAGCCGAAACAAATATAAGTATGGGCACCTATTATTTCACGAAGCTTCTTAGCAGATTTAATAATAATGTCATCCTTGCACTCGCTGGTTATAACGGTGGTCCTACAAATGCTTTAAAATGGTGGGATGGCAAAAAAAATGACGATATCGACGAGTTCATCGAAACCATACCTTTTAGCGAAACCCGTAATTACGTTCAGAAAGTCCTCAAAAGCTATTGGATGTATAAGAAAATATATTCAGATGATGAGCAGGCATTTATACTGTCAATGACTGACAACCACTAGCGGATTTCCTTAATATCTACGAAGTAATGAAAACGAAAAAGTAACCGTGGCCGAAAAATATACCTATTAAATTTTTGAAAGGTCTGTATTTGAAATAGAGCACATATACTGACATCTTATCGGATATATGGTAGTATATCTTATAAAAAATGATACATATAAATGATAGGGAAATTTCTCCGGAATCGTTACAAAATGAACAAAGAGTTGAAAAAAGTCTTCGTCCGTCTTCTCTTGATCAATACATTGGACAGGACACAATTAAAGATAATTTAAATATCATTATCCAGTCAGCATTAACACGAAAAGAACCTATCGACCACCTACTGTTTTATGGCCCACCAGGGTTAGGAAAGACTACCTTATCAACAATCATTGCCCATGAAATGAAAGTGAATATAAAAATCACATCCGGACCAGCAATCGAAAAACCAGGAGATATTGCTGCGATACTCACCAACTTACAGCAAAACGATATTTTGTTTATTGACGAAATACATCGTCTTAACCGATCTGTCGAAGAGATTCTTTACCCTGCCATGGAAGACTTTCAGCTTGATATCATAATTGGAAAAGGACCTTCCGCGCGATCGATCCGGCTAGATATTCCGGCTTTCACGTTAATAGGAGCAACAACCCAGGCAGGTAGAATATCCTCACCGCTTAGAGACAGATTCGGTTCGGTTAACCGGCTCGAATTCTATACCAATGAACAACTGCAAACAATCGTCATCCAAGCAGCTTCCTTTCTCAATGTACAAATCACCAAAGAAGGTGCCACAGAAATAGCGAAAAGAAGTAGAGGGACCCCAAGAATAGCCAACCGTCTTCTACGAAGAACACGCGACTGGGCCCTGGTAAAATCAGACGGAATAATCGATAAAAAAATTGCTATCGATGCGCTCACTGCACTTGAAATAGATGATCGCGGCCTCGACAAAACCGACAAGCGATTCCTGCTAGCTATCATCAATAACTATCAAGGCGGTCCGGTAGGCATAGATACGGTAGCTGCTTCAATAGCGGAAGAATCTATAACTATCGAAGACGTCGTCGAACCCTATCTCATGCAACTCGGGTTTATTAACAGGACTGCAAGAGGAAGAGTTGTCACCAAGTCAGCTTATGATTATCTAAAAATCGAACCATTAAGAGGGCAATTTGGGCAACAGGAATTGCTCTAGCATTAAGATATTTCTATATATTTAGTATAATGTTTTACATAACCAAAAAGCACACTACAAAAGGAGACACTCATGAGAGCAGCAACAATTGAACGAAAAACCTTTGAAACAGAAATAAAACTAACAATTAATCTGGATGGATCCGGGACTTCCCAAATAAATACTAAGATCCCATTCTTCGATCATATGCTCACACTTTTTTCCAAGCATGGAAGCTTTGATCTGATGGTTGAAGCAAATGGTGATATTGATGTTGATTTACACCACACGATTGAGGACATCGGAATATGCCTCGGACAAGCGTTGAAACAAGCCCTTGGCACAAAAAAAGGCATCAATCGATATGGATTTTTCATCCTGCCGATGGATGAAGCGCAATGCAAAACCGTTATTGATATAAGTAATCGTCCATATCTCAAATATTCCGTGTTATTTCCAACAGAAAAAACTGGGAATTTTGATGCGCAACTGGTTCAGGAATTCTTCCAGGCGTTAGTAGTTAATGGAGGGCTCACGCTCCATATCGATGTTGCACATGGAGAGAATGTCCATCATATTATCGAGGCGATTTTTAAATGTTTTGCCAGAGCACTATCACATGCGAGTTCAATTAATCCCAAAAGCGATGAAATCCCTTCAACTAAGGGCATACTATAAGGCTTGCCAATTAGTATAATAATGGTAAAATTAAATGGGTGAAATTTTATGCAATCGAAAGCTGGAGCAAAAGTTATACTTACAAAAAGAAACGTTAATAACGTAATTAATAGGCTTGCTCATGAAATTATCGAATCAATACCGGATTATCAAAATGTAGCTTTTATAGGAATAGTAAGCGGAGGAATACCAATCGCTGAAAAAACAGCCGCTGCAATAAAACGATTCGAAGGAATATCAATCCCTATCGGACAACTCGATGTATCATTTTACCGAGACGATCTCCAGATAAAAAAAGAGCAGGTTGCAGTAAGAGAAACTAGCATCCCTTGCGACTTACATCAAAAGGATGTAATATTATTCGACAATGTTATTTGCTCTGGAAGAACAATCCGGGCAGCGATGGACGCACTACTCGATTGGGGAAGGCCGAAGTCCATTAAATTAGCAGTGCTTATTGATAGAGAACATAGGGAATTCCCTATACAAGCTAACTTTGTCGGCAAAAAAATCGCTACTGAAAGAAACGACCTTGTCGTCACTAACTTTGAGGAATCTGAAAATGTAGTAATACTCATTGAAAATCAAAAAAAATAAGGTAAGGAATTATAAATGGTTCTTGATGGAAAAAAAACAAACAATAATGATAAACAAAAAAAAACAAACAAGAAAAGTAAAAAGCCTAAAATGATACCTGTTAATAATGATAAAAAAGGCTGGAAATCATTTTTCCTCTATATAGTTATATTTCTAGCTATTATTTCACTTCTTACTCCTTTCTGGAGTGAAAACCAAAAAGTGAAAGACATTTCATTTAGTGAATTCGCAAATGATGTCGATACCGGCAAAGTACAGAGTGTTGTTATTGACAGGTCATCCCTTAAGCTTAATGGAAAGTTTAAGGATGGCACGCTTTTCAAAACCAACATCATAGACTATCCGGGATTTGTTAGTTCTTTGCGAGAAAAAGGAGTCGAGATAAAAGTTAAATCTCAGGAATCTAATATGCTGGTAGGGTTTCTTATACAGTTACTACCTTTTATATTCATTATCGGTTTATGGTTTTTTATATTTCGACAAGCACAAGGCGCTAACAATCAAGCACTTTCTTTTGGAAAAAGCAGAGCTCGTCCCTGGGACTCAAAAGTAAAACAACAAATCACATTCAAAGATATCGGTGGTGCCGATGAAGCAGTCGAAGAGCTGCATGAGATTGTTGAGTTCTTAAAAGCACCACAGAAATTCCAGGCACTAGGCGCAAAAATACCTAAAGGCGTATTACTGATGGGCGCACCTGGCACAGGAAAGACTTTGCTTGCCAGAGCTGTCGCAGGAGAAGCTGACGTAGCTTTCTTCAGTCTCAGCGGTTCTGATTTTGTTGAAATGTTCGTCGGTGTCGGAGCAAGCAGGGTAAGAGACCTTTTTAAGCAAGCAAAAAAAAGCCAGCCGAGTATTATCTTCGTTGATGAAATTGATGCGGTAGGACGACAAAGAGGTGCTGGCCTGGGTGGAGGTCACGATGAACGAGAACAGACACTCAACCAACTACTGGTAGAAATGGATGGTTTTGAGACAAATACCAGTGTTATCATCATGGCAGCTACAAATAGACCAGATATTCTTGATCCGGCGCTACTTAGACCAGGAAGATTCGACCGACAGATAGTCGTTGACCGACCGGACATTAAAGGAAGAAAAGACATCCTGGCAATCCATACCAAAGATAAAAAGTTCGGGCCGGACATTAATATTGATGTTATCGCCCAAAGGACTCCAGGATTCACTGGAGCTGACCTGGCAAATATTGTTAATGAGGCAACGCTACTTACTGCGCGTAAAGACAAAACAGAAATAGGCATGTCCGAAGTGGAAGACGCTATTGACAGAATTATTGCCGGTCCACAGAAAAAAAACCGTGTCATGTCAGATAGAGAAAAAGAGATGGTAGCCTACCATGAGGTAGGACATGCGCTGGTAGCAAAACTCTTACCAGGCACGGACCCAGTCCATAAAATATCTATATTGCCACGAGGAATGGCGTTAGGCTACACACTCCAACTGCCTGAAGCAGATAAATATCTTGTTCCGAGAAAAGATCTCCTCGACCAAATAATGATCTTACTAGGCGGTAGGGTTGCCGAAAATTTACAATACGGGGATATTACCTCCGGATCAAGCAACGATATCAAAAAAGCGACAGAAATTGCTCATAGAATTGTTTGCGAGTACGGAATGAGCGACAAACTTGGGCCAAGAACATTCGGAAAAGGCCATGAACAGGTATTCCTCGGCAGGGATATCGGGGACAGAACCAAAGATTATGGAGAAGATACCGCAAATACCATTGATGAAGAAATCAAAATAATATTTGATACTTGTTACCAAAAAGCACAGAGCCTGCTAAAAGAGAATAAACTAGTCCTTGAAGCTATAGCTAAAAAACTGATAGAAATTGAGACTATAGAGAGAGATGCTTTTATTAATATTTTTGAAGAGTTGAAAGCTCCCCTAAAAGCTTAAACTATCGAACAGCTAAAAAGGCATTACGGCTCTCTGCTGTTAAATTGTACACACTGATTAAGGCGTCTTCTTGTTGTACAGACAAAGAGATATTTCTGCGTTTCATAACAATATCTGTTGTTGTTATAAACTTTTTAATATCATGCGGCTCGAAATTTTTATTATCACCCCAGATGAAATCAGGAACAAACCGAGGGAATATTCCCCCTCCAAAAAGGTTGCATCCGATACCAAAAACTGAACCGGTACTCAACAAACTTCCGATTCCGAACTTAGTATAATCACCGATTACTGAACCCATGAATTGAAGACCAGTATCAATAACATTATTATCATGGGTTATCTTAACCGTTGAATAGTTGTTTTTCAAATCACTCGTTGTCGTAAGTGCACCTAGATTAACCCAGGCACCGATATATGAATGCCCAACAAAACCTTCGTGATATTTATTGCTATACTCATAAAATATCGTTTCTTCAATTTCGCCGCCAACTCGACAATATTTTCCGATATTGCTACCTTCTCGCAAATAACCTTTTGACACAATAGCATTATCGCCAATATAAGAAGGCCCTTCAATATAAGAACCTGACTTGATTAGTACATTTTCTCCAATATATATTGGTCCTTTTCTTGCATCCAGAACGCATTCTGCCATAACTTCAGTATTTTTACCGATAAACATATTCTCCTCATCATACAATACGGCACGCGAATGCACACAGCCCTTGATAACACCAGATTGTTTCAAGGAGATAAAATCATTCGTAATTTGTTGCTGATTAAGACGGATAAAATCCCACGGATATTCAACTAAAGTTGCCTGAATTTCCCGAAAGGAGACTTTTTTCTGTAAAACCTTCATTATCTCAAGGGATCTGAATTCTTCTGTTATATATGGTTTAATGATATTAAGATTTTCATTCCGCAAATAAGCAAAAACAATATCTTTCCCTTTTACCAAAACAAAATCCCTATCCTCTCCATCAGGAAAAAAAGGATAACTTTCAGCTCCGGCAATCAGCCGGCCATTAACAAGAAGAACAGCGCCGCCAGTATTAAGCACATTCACGGGAACATTAGGATACTTATAGGAAAGCTGAGCTTTAAGAAAATTTCTGCTGAATAAAGAAAAATGAGCTTGAGGAAAGAGATGAACAATCTTTTCTACCAACGACTTTATTCCACATCTAAGCTCAAACACCGGTCGAGTTAACGTTAAAGGGTAAAAGTTTTTATATGACAGGTCTTCAAAAATTACGATGTTATCTATCATCAGATCTCCTTTGTCGCGCATAAAAAATTGTATTTATCATATCACGCACATTTTTATTTGAAAAGCTTGGCTAATTAATGCTTTGATAAGGTATTAATCCATGATATTATTTGTCAGGTTATGAAACGCGTATTTATCAAAAGCGACAGCCTATACACTGAGAATACTCTTATCTTCAAAGAGGATAACTTACACTATCTAAAAAACGTTCTGCGAGTCCGTGAAAACGAGAGGATACAAGCAGTTGATAGCAGTAAGCACATTACCTACGAAGCTACTATCTCACATATATCCAAAGCTATTGTAAAAGCAGAAATTATAAGCAGTGTGCAAGCAGACATTCAGGACCAGATTACAATCTCGATTATCCAAGGCATCCCAAAAAGTCAAAAAATGGACTATATTATACAAAAGTGCACGGAAATCGGCGCCGATCAATTCTATCCCCTGGCTTCCAAGCGATGTATCCCGGACATTTCTTTAAAAAAAGACAAAAAAATTGCGCGCTGGCAAAAAATAAGTTCTGAGGCAGCAAAACAATCGAGACGGATTACTGTTCCAGACATTCATGAACCGGTTGCTATCGGAAACCTCCAGAATATATTTGCACATCATGATATTAATATTATTCTCTGGGAAGAAGAGAACGCAATGACCCTGAAGCAAGCACTAAAACAGAAAACACCGAAATCGATATCTTTGACCATAGGTCCCGAAGGTGGATTCGAGCAAGAAGAGATTGTCAAAATGGTAGACTATGGTGGTATTCCTGTAACAATTGGAAATACAATACTAAGAACTGAAACTGCCCCTATCGCAGTTTGTGCGATGCTAACCTATGAATATCGATTATAAATTATGATTAATTTCTCAATTAAAACTCTTGGTTGTAAAGTAAACCAATATGAATCAGAAAAAATGGAATCGGGCTTGAAAGAGGCAGGATTCACGATGTCCCGTTCTTGGCTGAACTTGAATATTATCATTATCAATACCTGTGCAGTCACACATATTGCAGAACGAAAATCACGCCAGTTTATCAGAAAGGCGGCAAAATTAAATCCTACTGCTACAATTTTTATAACTGGTTGCGCAACTAAAACCGATAGCACCCGCCTTCAAGAAATTCTTGGAGTCAATGTTATCTATTTTGATAAAGAAATGGTGGTTAATCATATAAGAGATTTGTTTAAACCAAGTCTGAAGGCCACCCTTCCAGTTCAATATCACATTCCCATCGAAGAAGACACAACAGAACAACCAGATCATTGCAGATCGTATTTAATGATCCAGGATGGCTGTGAAAACTTCTGTTCATATTGCATCATTCCTCATATACGAGGAAGAAACAAACCTAAAGCGTTCCATGAGATTAAGAAAGAAATACTGGCCCTCAATAACAAAGGATGTAAGGAAATCGTCTTAACCGGGATCAATCTTGGGATGTACAAGGATGAAGATTACTCTTTAACTAACGTCTGCAGCCATATTTTTTATTCGTGCCCGGAGACACGGATCAGATTAAGTTCAATAGAACCGAACCTTATTCCCGACCATCTCGTAGATCTGATGGCGAACGAAAAAAGATTCTGTAAGCACCTCCATATTCCGCTACAATCCGGCAGCGATACTATTTTACGAAAGATGAATAGGAAATATTCAACCAGCGAGTATCTTAATCTTATTACCCGCATACGGGCACGTATTCCGGATATTTCAATAACTACAGATCTAATTATAGGGTTTCCTACTGAAAGTGAAAAAGAATTCTACGAGACCCTAACGTTTATTAAACGTTGCCAATTCTCAAAAATCCACATTTTCCCGTATTCCAGACGAATCGGGACACCAGCGGCTGAGCTTCAACAAAGTATTACCCAGACTGAGCTTCAAAAAAGACTGAACCTGGTGTCGTTTACAGAAAAAGAAATGAGATTGCATCACTTATCACAGTTTGTTAACACCTGCCAGGAAATTCTCCTTGAACAGGAAAAAGATGGATTTTTCTGGGGATACACATCAAATTATTTGCGAGTCTGCTTACCAAACAACAGTTATTCTTCAAATACCTTTGTTAATGTGCTAATTAATCGATTAGAAGAAGGTTTTCTGCATTCCCTCCCGCTATAATCCTTATAAGCTTATTATTACCCGTTAACCCAAGATAATTCTTTTCAAATATCCACAGATTTTGTTGCGTAATTCGGCAGGGACATAAATAGAATTAATTCTGCATTTATTAAATCTTCACTATCTACCTGCGTATCTAATAAAATGTTTAAATAAATATATTCTTGGGTAAATACTGAATAAGCCAGAATAAATATTCAATCATAAGGGGAGATAATAATGGATAACTCAAACTCACAAATCGCGCTTCATATGCCAAAAGGAGAAAAGTTTCTCACTGTTGCTCGATTAGCTGCCTCGGGCATAGCCTCAAAAATGAATTTCCCCCAAGATGAAATAGAAGATATAAAAATGGCCTTAACCGAAGCATGCAACAATACATTACCTTCTTTTAACGAATGCAAAAATAACATATGTATTAATTTCTTAATGCAATCTGATAAACTAGAGATTACAATCGAAGACAAAAGCCAGATTCTTGAAAAAGAGGACTATGAAAAGAAAAATGCGCTGGGAATATCCTTTATAAAAAGCCTGATGGATGAAATGGAATATATTACGGATAAAAAACTAGGGACAACAATAAAGATGTCAAAATATAAGGATGGTTGACAGAGCCATATAAACAAATCATTACGCAAAAAGCAAGGAAAACTTCCTTGCTTTTTTGTTTTTAATCAAAAGATATTATATTATATTTTTCAGCTATAAAAATGCCTATCTAATTATTGTCTGCTACCTTAAGTTATTCTCAATAACAGCTCTAACTTTTTGAGTCAGCTCATTGGGCTCGACACCTTGAACATGTATAGGAGGTGAAATAATAACATCGACAAAAGCAGGTCTAATAATGAAGCTATTTTTTTTCATCATATTGCGGGACCCTTTTATTGTAACAGGAACTATTGGAACTCCTGATTTAATTGCCAATTTAAAGCTACCTGGCTTAAACATTCCCAAGGTCCCATCCTTACTTCTAGTGCCCTCTGGAAATACGACATATGAGTAGCCTTTTTTTAATAATTCAGCCCCCTGATCAATAGCACCGAGCGACTGACGCGCATTCTTCCGATCAAGAAAGATACATCCCAGGTGCTTCATCCAGATACTGAATATCGGAATCTTCTTTAATTCTAGTTTGGAAATAAACGCTTTCGGCTTATCAATAAACCCAACCATAATGGGAATATCAAAATTTCCCTGATGGTTGCTTACGAAAAGTACGGCTCCTTCAAGAGGAACATTTTCCTCTCCAGTAACTCTAACGGTTGAACCCGTTACACCTATCATGCTTTTCGCCCAATGCTTGGTTACCCTGTTAATTATTTTATCTTTCTCAATAATATTATTTTTCCTGGCAAAAATAACAACCATTATTAACGATGGAAACGTTAATAACAGATACCACCAGAAATAAATAAAGAAATAAATAGCCCTTATCATACGACAACCTCAATAAATTTATTAATTTTAGCAAGAAAGTGCTAAGTGAAAACCCTCGTCATTTATTAGAGTCTACCATGTTTTAGGAATTATTTTAAGTAACAGCTAGTAATATAAGCTCCATTTTCGACATTCAAACATAAGATTGCTAATCACGCTAGCCAATATATCAATCAATAGCATTATTTTCCAAATACACTTGTTGCTTTATTGAGTATGCCCGGAAGAATATCGATTCCGCACTTCTTTGCAGTCATTTGATTGATTGAATAGGTAATGGTTCTGGGATAACTAGGTTTAATGCTCCCCGGCTTTTTACCATTAATTATGTCGTACGCTATCTCTCCAGCTTGCCGACCTACATCTTGATAATTACATTCAAAGGAAATCACAGCTCCGGCTTTGGTGAAAAATGATGATAACCCTACTATAGGAAAATTATATTTAAAACTTTCCATAAAAAGACCTTTTACAGTTAGCGGATTATATATATCGTTGTCAACAACCATAATGAATAAATCTATTAATCCTGAAATGTCCTTTACTGCTGACAACAAGTTCTGTGCAGAATCTATTTTCCTTCCTACAACCTTAAATCCCATTGAGGAAGCAGCAGAATATATTTGATCAAATTCCTTTGCAGACGTCGAGGAATAGATTATCCCGAGCCGGGTCCTACCGGGAAATATCCTGTCAATTTCCTTTAATTTAATATCTTCTTTAATTTCCATCGAGATCCCGGTACTGTTTGGACGCGTGTATTGACTTGGATTAACCACCATTGAAAATATCACAGGTATACTAGTTATAGACGCTTTTGCAGCATCTGCTGCTTTAGATCCAATAGCTAACACAATGTCTGAATGTAATGAATTTATCTGGTTCATTACAATAGAAACATCGTTTCTTTTTAGATTATATTCAACTGCTTTTACAGGAACCCCTTTCTCCTGCAAATAGGACTTAAATCCCATACTCACTTGCAGTAGCGGCTCATAATCTGCGGATAAAACAACTGCGACATCTATAGCAAGAACATTACTTATAACAAAGAATAAAAAAACCAAATTACAAAAAATAATTTTCATAAAGACTCTCGCCATAAAAACAACTCAATCCCCTATAGCTATATTGATACAATAATTACTATCGAGAATCTTTACAGTAATTATTGTAAGAGAATATATTTATGGAACAATAACAAAAATCTATTAGATGACTTATATCTTAAAGCGGTTAACAGTCTGCAATAGCTCATTCGTATCTCTTGCCAGCCGGTCTGACACTGATGCGACGACTTCGGTAACGCTATTAATCTCCGACAGACTGACAGAAACTTCTTCGCTGGAAGCTGCACTAGACTCTGCGAAACTATTAATCTTATCAATATTTTTTATAACGTCATTTGCAATTTCTACTTGCTCTCTTGTAGCACTCTCAATATTGCTGAACTTGTTAGTCAGGATACTGACCTTACCTGCTATAAGTTCTAATTGAGCTAACGCTATTCGCACAACAACAGCTCCTTCGTCAACTTCAAGTGTTTCCTGGCTCATACTGGCAACCACATTGTCCGTACCAATAATAATCTCATTAATAATCTCTTTGATCTGACTGATAGCCTCATTGGTACTTTCTGCTAATTTCCTAACTTCATCAGCTACAACGGAAAATCCTCTGCCGTGTTCCCCGGCTCTGGCAGCCTCAATTGCCGCATTCAATGATAACAAGTTGGTCTGCTTCGATATGATATTAATAACTTCGATGACCTGATGTATCTGCTCGCTTTTAGCTTTTAATTCGGATACTACCATACTTGATCCGGCAACACGTTTCTTTATTGCTTCAATTTTCTGTCTCGCGGTGTTAGCAGAAACCATACCTTCCTGTGCAGCTTGGGTTACTTCATTTGCATTTCTTCTTGTTTCGATATTCGACTGCGCAACGGTCGATATATGAGTATTCAACTTTCCGATTTCTTTTTTCGTTTTCACTGTCATTCCCGTCAAAGCGTGACCGCCCTTAGCCATTTCATCTGCAGAAATCGATATTTGCTGGGTTGTAACATTTACTTTATCTACACCGGAAACCAGCTCATCAACAAGCATTGCTGCAGTATTCGCAGTATCAAATATGTTTTTTATTATCAACCTTTGTGCATGAAGAAATTTATTAAAATATTTTGCTAATTCACCAATTTCATCTTGAGTAACAATATCAAGCATTTTGGTTAGATCGCCTTCACCCTCAGACATCTCTTTGATTTTCTTAAGGATCATATCGATCGGGGAAAAAACAGTCCGCAATAAGAATGAATACAGAAAAAAGACACCAAGAACTGTAATAAAAGAAAACATTAAAAAAGAAAAACCCAGAAGTATAAAGATCTCTCGTTTAAGAATACTCTTTGTAACAGAAATCTTTATCATTCCTATTGACTTCATCGTTGATTGTGCCGGTTCTACGGCAGGCATCTGAAAGACCAACGATTCTTTATCTTCTTCCTCGGTTTTGTATGAACCGAAATCAGACACAGTAGAATAAAAGGAATAATTATCAGCAAAAGAGATCACATACGGCTTATTAACTGCTTTTGTCAAAATTTCATTGAAATCATTTACTTTTTTAGTATAAACAGGTTCTTTTCCGAATTTAATAATAACTTTATTATTAGCATCGATTATTTCCATATACTCGATTTCTTTGTCTTGCATCACATTTTTTGCATAACTAGACAATTTCTCTACATCCTTTACCAGGATTTCGTATTTTAGATTCATGGAAAGTATCGATACGATGGAAGAGAACTTATCTTGGAGCTTCTGCTCTAAAATACTTTTGGTTTTGAAAAAAATAAATGAGGAGGTCAACAAAGCCATCAAAACCTGAATTATGCATATGTAGACAACAATTTTAAGCTTTAGCTGATTATTATATGTCCATGAAGATACTCTAGTATACAATCGGATAACCCTTCAAAAAAGTTCTTTTTTGTTATTATTTCCACCCTCTTCGGCTAAATAAAAGCAATATACCTATAATGAACTGAAAAGGTTATTACCTAAACATTTAGCTACATTAACAATAATAGCCAATTATCAAATAACATGCAAATTTTTTTCACGGCATATGCAAGTTATCCGGGATACCTGAATAAGATTTATTCATGTGAAGAGCTAATATTTTTACGGTTCTGCTTTTTCTCGGATATTTTATGTTTATTATCGAGAATATTCTGTTTGGACCTCCTGGAACGCCGGCGCTTCTGCCGCTTAATTTTTTCGAATGTTTGTATTCGCTCACTTTCTTTTCCAAGCAGCAACTCCTCTACTCTATCGCAAAGCTGTCTTCTTGCAAAAAATCGATTTAAAGCACGAGATCTATCACCTTGCGATTTAATTTCTATACCGGATAATAAATGCTTCAAATAGACACATGAGGCGGTTTTGTTAATTTTCTGTCCACCTTTTCCCGACCCAAGAATGAATTTTTCAATAATATCTTTCTCTAAGATACCCAAAGATTCCATTCTCTCCTTAAGTTGCTCCTCTTTTAAGGAGCTTACTACATTTTCAGACATAGACATACTCATCCTATTTGATAATTTTAACCATGATAATTTCTTTCAGTTTATGGATCTCTCTTCAAATCAATCGAATACAGACGTTTGTATATCCAGTAACTGTTGAGAACTTTTTTAACGTAATTCCGGCTTTCCTCATATGTAATATACTCTGTAAATTCCGATTCTGTGGCACCTCTGTTACTACTTATCCAGCGATTAGCAGCATTGATACCGCCGTTATACGCCGCTAATACCTGACTATAATTGTTCTTATAAGAATTTAAAAGGTATGAAAAATGTAATATCCCGATCTGAATATTAAAACTCGGAGAATAGAGGTCACCCCATTTTAGGTTAGAACTTTTCGCTACCGCTTGAGCTGTTTCCGGCATAAGTTGCATAAGACCTTTGGCACCTGCCCACGAAGTACAGGATGCATCAAATCGACTTTCCTCCCGAATTAATGCCATAACTAACAACGGGTCTATAGCATAACGCTCTGCCAATGGCAAAATTAACTCCTTGTAATAAAGGGGATAACTCTTCTTCCAGATTTCTTTTGGCAGGATTGAAAGACTATTACTTCTAGAAAAAGATCCCCAGACGCTCTCTCCTACCTGAATTGCTGAAGAATAATTCTTGTCATTCTCATATAGACTGATTAAAAATAGTGACAACTCGTAGTCTTCAGAAAGTTTGCTTTTCTGCTGATACGCCCTCACCAAAACTGCCGCGTCTTCATAATCCCCGATGGATAAAAATGTTTTTACTCTGGGAATGGCATTTTTCCATTTATTGAATACAGGAATGATTCCCTTTGTAGAAAAACCAGGAAGTTTAAGGTTTAATTCGTTATGTGCAAGATGTCCATAATAATTATAATCATAGTCCTGAGCTATTTTAGTTAACAGAGTTCTGCTCTGCTCTTGATTTCCGAGCTTTGCGTGGGCTACTGCCCTTCGGTAATAGAGCTCCGAACTTAGAAATTTCGAAGACTTATGCTGTGATGCCGCCTCATAATAATAATTAGCGGACGCGATGTTATTTGAGTTATCAGCTATCCGGCCTAATTGATAATATATCCAGGCAGTTTTCGAATCATTCGGATAATAGGTAAGCTGCAACTTATATCCATCAATTACTTTATCTATTTGGTCAGTTTTCCAGTATATCTTTATTAGAGAGTCTAACGCTGACTTTCCTACTTGAGCACCTTTGTAATTGTTGGCTAGCTCAATATACGCCTCTCTTGCATTTTCACGATCGCCTTGAGCTTCCATCGCTGCTACCCGCTGAAAAAGCGCCCAGCCGGCATACTCAGAATTATCGCCAAGCAAAGCAAAATATCTTTCTGCATTAAGATTATCCTGTAGTTTTAAATGTATTAATGCCAGATAGTAATAAGCATCAGACTTTTTTTCTGCGGCGGGATACAAAAGCAGGAATTGCTCATATGCTTTTTTGGCTTTTAGCCAGTTTTTGCCATTATAATAACCAGTTGCCTTATCCCACAGGGTTTTTTCAGAAAAATAGCGCCACTGTTCCCGGTCAAAATAGTATTCGCTCATTTTCTTTTTTATCTTAGTGCTAAGCGGAAACTCCGGATATTTCGCTACAAGCTCCTTCGCATATTTAACAGCTTCATTTTCATCAGAAATCAAAGCCAGATAATAGAGCGCAAAATCTTGTAACGGAGAAGAACTCTTCGCAACTCGTTCAAACAACTTCACTGCTTGAACTCTATCATTCTCTTTATAGTATTTTTTGGCCAGCTTATAATCGTTGAGAGAATCTCCCCAGCAAAAAGCCCCGAGCATCATGAATAAACCAAAACAAAATAACTTTTTCATTTTCTATCTAATTACCCCCGAATTAATAATCAGTTATGAAATTTATAGTACCAGTATAATTAAAGATGGGTTTGAGGATCTTCAAGATATCATAAATGAGATTGCACGAGCGACAAAATCACACAGACGATACTTGCATTTATTATAACAGATTTACAGCGATTAATCTCTATTTACAAGCCATTCCGTCAAGGCATTGCATACTAAATATTTTTGTCATAAAAACGCTAAAAAAAAGGGAGGCCAAACAAATACTAACGCATTGACTAGCCTGACTTTTGGACTACAATACACCCAACTTTTACAAACTAGGATAAATGATCTAAAGAAAGGAGCAATGCGATGAATATTCTTGAGCGGATAAAGAAAGACCATGACACTGCAAAAAACATAATGGCAGAATTATCGATAACAAACGAAGAAACTATAAAATCACGGACGGACCTATTCACTACACTGAAAAACGATCTTATCCTCCACATTAAAGCAGAAGAAGATATCCTCTATAATCCGCTTAAAAAAGAAAAGGAAGCGGCGGAACGCATGCTCGAATCAATAGAAGAGCACCATATCATCGAATTACTTCTCAATGAACTGAAAAGCAGACCAAAATCAGAAGAACGTTGGCTGCCACAACTACGAGTACTCCGGGAAATCGTTGAAAACCATATTAGAACCGAAGAAGAAGAAGTCTTTGACCTAGCCAGAGAAATACTAAGCAAAAATCAATTGGAGGAAATGGGGAATATATTCGAAACAAATAAAAGGGAAACCCGTGGGAGAATGAAAATGGCTGCTTAATATTCTCGAAAAGACCTATCCCTAAGAGAAAAGAAAGGAGCAGGTAATGATGGACATTCTACAACTCATTAAACGAGATCATGATTTAGTCAAGAATGCTCTTACTGAATTAAAAAGCACAACTGATAATACTCTAAGTAAACGGCAGGATCTATTTGAGACCATACTTACAGAGCTTTCTCTTCACTTATCTACAGAAGAAGATACGCTTTACCAAGCGTTTAAAGGCAAAGCCCAGGTCCATGAATTATTACTCGAATCTTTGGAAGAACACTATGAATTAGAATCGATGCTCGACAATCTTAGCAAAATGCCCGTTGACCAAGAGCGCTGGATTCCCAAACTTGTTGTCCTCATCGAACTTCTCATCCTCCATGCAGGAAAAGAGGAAATCAAAGTATTTCAGGCGACAAGAGATCTGTTTAATAGCGAGCAGCTAAATGAAATGGGAAGGCAGTTCGAATTACGAAAAAATGAAAGAAGAACTGAAATAAAAAAAGCCGCATAAACAAATCAATACTAGCTATTTGATCTTTTCAAGTAGAGGACTTATCATCGGTAAGTCCTCTACTTTTTAGCGCCTCAAATTTCTAGCTAACCCAGGCAATATAAGGTTAAATCAGCAATTAGTCTGAAGAAAAACCATATCCTTCGCGACATTCACCCTGATACATGTTAAAATTTATTGTAAGGGACAAAAAACATGCGCAATAACAAACACCCAAACAATGAAAATAACTATCAAAGAATAGCTCAAATACTCACGACAAAACTTCTTCGATTTTTTGAAGAAGATGAGTACAAAACCATAGTGCTTATCAGTAATCAAGGAAACATACGAATACTGGACGGCCAATCAAGAAAAGTCTTAGCAACTTTCAGTTATTATGATATTAATAACGGTAAATTCGACCATTACCTCAAAACAATTCAGAAGAGAAAAACGAGAAATAAAATTATTTTTGATGAAAGTAATGCTTTAAGGAACAAGCTCCTGGAACTGCAAAATCATGCAGATGAGCTCTATTCACGAATAAGTTCCTTAGAGCAGATCGAGAGAAAATACTATCTCCTTATGAGGGAAAGCGAACAGCAGACCCCTCAAGTATACGAAAATGATATTAATAGCGGATATTCCACGAAGATCGAGGTATTGCAGAAAAAAGTAGCACGCCTAAGACGGGAAAATTTTGTATTGCGCGAAGGAGATGAGAAGGAATGCAGCGATGAACTTAACTCTATCAGTTATTTTGAGCATCGATTAAGAAATGCAGTAATTTCCCAACTATATACAAAAATCATCCGTTACGGATTCGATGAACATGATAATAATTGCCTTAGAAAATTCACAACCAGAGAACTAATAGAATTAAACAATGCCGAACCTAAATTAGTAATCGAACTCCTGCTTGAGACAAAACACGACAATCATTTGTTGCGCCGGCTGGGTGTCGAGAGGCTTTTGAAAAATATTAACCGGCAGTTTGAGATAGAACACATAATCCTGGCTCACACAATAGAAAACCAGGAGCTTATCGAAAAATTAAAATATTTTACCAACAATGCTTTGAAATTCTTCAATATGCTACCTCTCAACCTTCAAAAAGAATTATTGGAGAAGCTGAATAATTGTACACAGCCGCGAATTTGGAACGGCGCGTTCATTAAAGGTTACTATTTCCTCTACAATATTTTAGAATACTCAACACAGGGAAAACATATCCTTCACGACCTGAAATTCAGTGTAAATAACGATGTAAAAATATTATTTAAAGAAACACTTTATGAAATATTCGGCAACTTTGTCTTTATAGAAAAAAATCATCTTTATGTTATATCCGGAATTATCGGCATGGCTAATATGTTAAAAGAAATGAAGCAACAGAGCGTTATTAAAGGTATTTTCGGGGAATTAGTTGCTGCTTATTATTACAAAAAAGCTTACGAAATGGAAATATTGGAATTTCAGAAAAGGATTGAGACGTCAACAGGAACGGTAGGTGAGATCGATATAATCGCCCTGGATAAAAACAATATTCTCTGGGATATCGAAGTAAAAAACTGGAGTGTTACCAGTATAGCGGCAACAGAAACACTTGTCCGAAAAGTTACTGACCAGTTACAAAACAAAGCAAGAAAGAAATTTCTTGAACAATTAAAAACAGAATATGAAAACATAAGGAACATTAAGATAGCAACGATTAAACGTCGAGCAATCCTCGTTAAAGATACTCCTTATAAATCCCATATTGCCAAAATAAAAAATGATCCGTCAATTCTTATCGAAGTCATAGATCTGGTGCCTGAATGGCTCACAAAAGGCATCTACAATCCGATCATTTAATCCAGATAATTCTTTTCAAGTTTTCATTGAGAACCCCAAAGAACTATTTATTTCCTTCAACAGAATTGTACTTACTATTTATTATTAAGATATCTACTCTTCTATTCTTTGTTTTTCCTGCAAACGAAGTATTAATGGCTATTGGCCTGAACTCAGCATAGCCAACTGCTGATAATCTCTTTGGGGCCATACCTGCACTATGGATCAATAGTTCCGTAACATTGGTTGCCCGAGCTGTCGATAGCTGCCAATTGGACCTATACTGATCGTTACTAATCGGGACATTATCGGTATGGCCTTCTATTCTTATATAATTATCTGTTTTATTGAGTATTTTTCCCAGGTCAATAAGCCTTCGCGAAAACTCAGATTTTATATACGATTGACCGGAATCGAAAAGCAATGTCTCGTTCACTCTAATAACGAGGCCCCTATCATCAAGCTGCGTTGATACATTTGCAGTCATTTTATTCTCTTCTAAATATTTATCAATTACCCCCTTAACCTCTTCTAATTTATATGCTTCCATCGCTTCCTGCTCTCGTTGAGCTTCATTCTGCTTCTGAAGTTCTTCGAAATATTTCTTCATGTCTTGCTCGTCAGATTGCGGCGTATTTAAATAGGGGGTAATCTGCCCTCCTTCAAAATTGGTCATTTCCGGAGTTCCTACTCCAAGCGATATTTTCAGTGATTCGCTAAGTTGCTTGTATTTACTAGCATCGAGCATACTCAAGGCGTACAATACCACAAAAAATATCATAAGCAGTGTTATCAGATCTGCATAGGTAAGAAGCCAACGCTCATGATTAACCGGTTTTTCTTCATGTTTCTTTCTCATACTTATTTCTTTTTCTTTAACGTGATTTCAAACTCGGCAAGCTCTCCTTTTTCTAGAAAGCCCTTTAGTTTTTCAACCATTAAGGTTGGGGACGCGCCTTCCTGTAAAAGCAATAACCCTTCCAGAAGGAATTGTCGCTCATACAGCTCAGATTTGTCATAAGCCTTAAGCTTTGCACCTAAAGGCAGGTAGGCTAAATTAGCAAAAGCAACACCGTATAATGTCGCGATAAACGCCATAGCAATTGCAGGACCTAACTTAGACGGATCACTCAGATTACTTAAAACATGGACAAGGCCCATTACCGTACCGATGATGCCCATAGTAGGAGAAAAACCTCCGGCAGCTTCAAACACCTCGATTCCTACTTTATGACGAATTGAAGCTAATTCCATATGCAACTCCAGGATATCCTTAAGTGTATTGCTCTCAACGCCATCAACCATCAACTGTAAGCCTTTTTTTAAAAAAGGATCTGATATTTTATCAATTTCCTTTTCTAAGCTTAATAGGCCCTCACCTCTTGTAATGGCTGAGAGATCTCTGAAATAGTTAATTGACTCTACCAAATCTCTTTTCTTATAGGAAACCAGGATTTTTAGGGCTCCTGGCAGACTTTTAAGTTCACTTAAAGGGAAGGCTACTCCTATAGCAGCAATCGTACCGCCGAATACAATCAATCCGGCTGTAGGGGCAAGCAGCGCTGTTACATGACCACCTTCCAAAGTAAAGGCTAAGATCATGCAGGCAAAACCCCAGAGCAAAAATATTATTGTTGATAATTGCATTTTTATCCTAACTTACTAATTTATTAAAAGCACTAACTATAATATCGATATGAAAGCTTATTTCGTTTATGTTTTTTTACGAAAAATGAATTACGTGGTAATATATAGATATCATCACTAAGGAAATTTATTTCGTTATTATATATTTTATCATTAATCTTGCCGGAAGAAAAAATATACAAAAATTTAATTGGAAAATTGTTTCCTCCGGTAGAAATCATAAGGGGGTCGATTATCATTTTAGGGATAAAAAATTGTTCGACTTGTGGCAGAGTTTTCTCAGGTCCGGGAGATATCTGTATCGAATGCAAAAAAGCTGAGGAGAAGTCTTTTGAGGTCGTTTACAAATACTTAAGAGATTATCCGAAGGCAACGCTCTCTGAGGTTGCAGCGATAACAGAGGTATCAGAAGAACTTATATCGAAATTCGTAAGGGAAGGCAGAATAAAAGCTGTTAACCTTCCGATAACGGGTTCATGCATTGCCTGCGGCAAATCAATTGATAAAGGACATTACTGTGTCTCTTGTATTAGCAAACTAAAAGTCGCAACTTCACAAGCAAAAGTTGATCTTGATAAAAAAATAATGTCAAATACCAACAGAGAAGGCCCGTTAATAAAAAGATTGCTTGAGTAATATCATGTTTACTGCTTGAGATCCAGAATAAGTTTAACCTCGCCGACCCCGATACCTAACTTCTTAGCGATCTCAGTAATTGATTTCCCGTTATCTGACAGCTCGTAAATTATTTCCTGTTTAGTTCTATGCTGTTTATCAATCTGAGCAAAGGTTGGTAAAACGGCATTATTCTGTTCATTGAGTTCGTCGTCATCATCGTCTTCTTCTACAACTACTAACTTTTTCTTTAGGGGTTGCTTCTTATCTATCTGTTTCGCAGGTTTTTCGGATTCCGGCAAAGAGCCTTCCTGCTTTAGTGCCTCAAGAGAGATAATTTTCTGATCAATTTGGGATAATAATGATACCAGATAATCGGTCTTCTCCTGGAATTCGTGTGTAATTCTGTCCGACTTTTCCTCAAGTTCAGATATCAAATGCGAAACTAAATTTTCCAGTTCTTCGCTTGATGCCCGGCTAGCGATACCTTCATCTTCCGACATAAGCCGTTTCTTTTTTAGAAACATAGAAATTCCTGCAATTGATAACAGGAAGCCACCAGCCGAAGTAAGTATAATTATTACTATGCTATAATCGATTTTCATAAAAAACTTTCCAAAATTTGGTACAAAATGATTATTACTAACAATAATCGACTTAATGCTATCAGAAAAATGATGTTTACGGGAAATAGCAGACTTTCCGGTATCTACTAAAACCGGAGTCGTATTTACTAGCGCCTGTGGCCTAGCTACGTTGCCAGTAGTGACTTCTTCGCTCAAAAGTTTTTTTTCGGAAGAATAATCAACTTTACCGATAGTCACAGCATCCCTGATGTTTTTTGCCCAATCACTAATCAGACTTTCGGCAGTCGAATTATTATATTTCACATCATCTTCGTAAACACGGAATACTTCTCTGTTCCCAACAATAGCAACCAAGGCTGTTGTTCCATTCAGGACTTTAATCGAAGACAAATCAATCCCGTTATTGCCAATTTCAGCAAGCATATCAGCGACAACTTTAGCTCGAACATAAGGGCTCCAGTAAATACCTTTTGAATAGAAACGAAGAACTATTTCATTGTTAACGTATACTACACCCACGTCATGACCATTATATTGTTCTGCCATAGCATTAATAATAGGTACCGAAGCACCGGCACTACACCCTAAAAGACTTAATACTATCATTAATATAGTGATGAATTTTCTAAACAATTTCCCACGCCCCTTATAAATAGATACTTCCATGATTAAACTAAAAACACATTACCAATTCTTACTTAACTTAATCAGGGTTTCGATATATATTTGCCTTATCCCCACACTGCATACCACTATAATCTGTAACTATTCACGAAGTTACCATAATTACGCCGAAAAATCAAACTTTTGCCCAAGGTCTTCATCGGTAGGAATAATATATTTACTTTCTTTTCCATCATCTTCCTCATTATTTTTTTTGTGCCTGCCTTGATCTGACTTCCCTTTGTTTTCGTCTTTAATCCTGGCATCTTCAGCTTCAAAGGGCTCCATAATCGTCTCCCTTTTTTCATCTCTCACGCGTTCCTGAGTATCCGCGATGTGATGCTGATGTACTTTATTCTGTTCCTGGAAGCTTACCTTCGTACTGTCAGGACGATCATTGAGCATGCCGCTAAAATCAATTGAACCAATGTAACTCATGTTTTTTTTCCTCGTACTTATTTACTGTTATCTTGCCCTGATCAAAACCAAAAACTACACCTTCCATTTTCTTTCTTATTTTCAAGATTGTTCCATTAATTCTAATTTCTACTCCGGGCCACACACCTCTTTTAGCTACAATTACCGGCTCTAAAACATACTTTTTTTCTAACAAAAAATTTTTAAATTCAAGGAGTTCATCTTCCAACTCTTTTTTCTTATATTTACTATCATATATTTTTTCTCCGAATTGTTCTATAAGTTCCGCTTTTTGAATAATATTTAGTCTCTCTGATCTTTTAATATTTTCGATATTATTATAATTCTTCTTTATTAAGTCCTCTATATTATTAACGTTTTTCATGAGTTCAAAATAATGAATATAGAGCCCATCTTCTTTGTAATATTCTTTCGAATAATTTACGGATACTACCGTCCTGACATAAACATCCGTACCAATTTCTCCTGCTGCAAATGAGATACCGGCATTATACTCTCCGCCCAGGACCAGCCCTTCACCTGACTCACCACCAACAATAATTTTACCTCCGCAATTAATATTATTATGAAGCAACCATCTTTCTGCATACAAGTCTTTCCCGACAATAATCCTGCTATTCTCAACAAACCTTGCTTCGATATTTTTTTTGACTGTTATAACATTCTTCTCAGTAGCAACAATCCCATTTTTGACTATAAGACTGATTCCTGCCTCGATACTTCCTCCGATAGCATTGCCATTTATAGTAATATTCTTTCCGGCCTTCACATAAAACCCTTGTTCAACGTCCCCAAGGATCTCAATTTCCCCAACAAAATCAATATTGCCAACTGAATAATTAATATTTCCATTAACCCTGATCTTTTTTAAGACATCGATCTTATTATTTTTATAAGTGGGAGTGCCAGAACAGGCAGCATAAAACTTTAACCCGGCAGATGAAATTTTTATGTTCTTTCCGGTTTCCAGAGAAATATCTTTACCATCGATACCTCGCAGTTCTTTTCCAAAGATGTTCGTTCCTGATTTTGCTCTCGTTAATGGTTTCTTCTCAGCAAGAAGCGTGCCTTCCTCAACGTTCACAATATAGTTCAAGTCTTTAAAATTAGCACGTCCACGGGCATCAATCCTTGGTATTCCTGATTTTCTTTCTATTTCGAAATGGAATACGATCTGAGCATCTTCTCCATTTTTAGGGTTCACACCTTCAGCAATTATAATTTTTCGGGATTGATTGGAATTATGAAGAAAATTTGATCTCTTTTCGAATAGCTTCTTCTTAATACCGAACTTTATTCCTTGGGAAGCCAGCAATCCCAGCATCCGATCGTAATCAGGGAATTCTTCTATATCTTCATCAGTCTGAATAAATGCTGATAATTCATCATCAGATACGACTAACGAGATTCCTTCGGTTAAGATTGTATTCATATATTATTAGGATTCTATCAAAATACTACATCATGTCTTTTTAACTTTGTTTTTAAATGAAAAATAGCTTTTCCGTGAATCTGGGATATTCTCGATTCGGAAACTTTAAGGATTTTAGCAATCTCTTTTAAGGTTAATTCCTCATAATAATACAGATTAATAACCATTTTTTCTTGATCGGACAAACAATCTAAAGCTCTTTCAAGCATTTCTCTCTGCTCATTTTTTTGGATGAAAACGTCAATCCCTTCAGCATTCTGATCAACAATGGTATCTACTTTATTATCGCCTTCTTCGCCATAGCTATTATTAGTATCAAGACTCAACAAAAAAGACAGATTCACTTCAGCCATCAATTTGTCCACATCATCCTTCGAAATCTGAAGTACAGCCGCAACTTCCTCTACACTAGCAGGCTTCCCTTTCTGGAGTTCAACTTTTGCGAAAGCTTTCTCTAACATCTGGGCTTTTCTACATAACGCTTGGCCACCCAAACTCAGTCGGCGAAGCTCATCAAGGATGGAGCCGCGAATTCTAGTCATGGCGTATGTCTTAAACTGAACCCCTCGGTTTTCGTCGAATTTCTTAGCGGCATCGATCAACCCCCAGCATCCGATAGATACCAGGTCATCGTTATCTAAACCGGGAGGCAGATTAATGCCCATTCTACCGACAACATACTTAACTAGAGGGATATACTGGATGACAAGATGTTCTTTCTCTACAGAAAGTGCAACACTGGAAGCCTTTTTTTCTTTTTCATTAATTTTATAGGTATCAGCCAGATATGTCATAAATTCTCTTTTCTTCCGATCTTTAAATTATACTTTAAAAAACATAAAGATTCTAACACGTATCCTATGGTCGACTTTCTATCTCGCTTTGCTTCTGCTTAATTTTTTCTTCTAAACTTTTTCTTTCGTTATCCAGATCTGCTATTTTTCTGCGCTCCAGTACTGCTAAAATATTCCTCAAAACTATAAGTCCAAATACCGTTCCTATCAAATAAAAAATGAAAAATGAAAAAATTGCTCTCCCGATCAGACTATTAAATGAAACGTTTGATAAATACCCTGCAACAGCAACGATAACCATCGCAATCATCCCAATTGAAATGGCAATCATTTTTATCATCGCTATCCTCCAAAAAACGAACCTAGTCTTTCAAATAAATTCTTTATGCCACCTCGATGTACCGTATCTTTTCTATTTAATAATCGAAGTGCTATTTCCCTGACACATTTACTCGCCTGGCTATGAGGATATGACAACAAAAAAGGACTTTGCTGCTTTACGCATTTGGAAACAACCGGGTCAGAAAGAATATGACCTAAATACTGAAGCTGATGATTCAAAAATTGCTGAGTTATCATACTCATTGAATGAAAAACTTGAACTGCTTCCTCTTTGCTCTTTACCATATTAACAATAATGCTAATATCCGCATCCGGTTTTTTACCTACAATAGTTTTTATTATAGCATATGCGTCCATCATAGCAGTAGGCTCTGGAGTTGTTATAATTATACTCTCGTTACTTGCAAGAAGAAAATTGATCACTGTCGGAGCCATTCCTGCGCCAATATCGATGACCAATATTTTACTCATATCGACTTTGTCAAAGATCTCCAGTTGTTCAAAAAATATCTGCTGCTGCTCAAGGTTAAGTGAGGTTAATTCTTCAACACCAGAAACTCCGGGAATTACATTTATGCCGCCGCAACACTCGATTACAATTTCACCGAAGCTTTTCTTGTTGTTGATGACATGCCCCAGATTGTACTTAGGAGAAAGCCCGCATAGAACGTCAATATTTGCCATACCTAAATCAGCATCCAGAAGTATCACTTTCTGTCCTAACTGATTGAGAGCGATGGAAATATTGACAGAAAAATTGGTTTTTCCAACGCCTCCTTTGCCACTTGCAACTGCAATTGTTCTCTTGTTATTTAATACAGCGGCGGCTGGTCGATGTACTTTGGCTAACTCCCTTAATTTGTCTGCTTGGTCCATAATTTTTCCTTATGATTATTTCTTGTTAGTATTACAAAGACTAGTTCCTGTTCCCTTTTTGAAAAGGGATTATAGCTCTAAAACACTTTGTCCCATAATTTTTTCAAGTAGATCTCTGTCTTTTGCAACTTCTAAGTCGTCAGGAACATTCTGTCCGGTAGTAAAGTACGAAAGCTTTTTATTGCTATTGTAAAGAACATTTATGATAACGCCAAATGTCGAGGTTTCATCCAGTTTAGTGAAAACGATATTTTCACTCTTAATTATATCAAATCTGCTTACCGTATCCTCAACATCTCCATCTTTTGAGGTGGCAGAGATAACCAATATATTCTCAATTCCTGGACCACCCATATCTAAAAATTTCTTAAGCTCTTTCATCTGCTGTGTGTTTTTGGGGCTTCTTCCCGCAGTGTCTATCAAAATCAAGTCTTCTTCTTTGTGAGCGGCTAGCGTCTGCTTGAATTCTTCTGGGGTAAAAACCACATCAATCGGCACTCCGATTATATTCGCGTAGGTCTTGAGCTGTTCGATCGCGGCGATCCGATAAGTATCAATAGTAATCAAAGCGACCTTCTTTTTTTGCATAAGTGTATAATTCGCTGCTAACTTTGCAATAGTAGTCGTCTTACCAACACCTGTTGACCCGATGAAAGCGATAATTTTCTGCTTTTGCTTCGGCAGTTCGATAGGTCCGCTGGTTCTGATCATCGAAAGCAGTTCGGCTCGTAGAAACTGTTCGACTTTTACCTTGTCCCTCAAGTCTTTGCCCAACATCTCTTCTTCTAATTTTTTGACGATTACGGCGATAATATTTTCCTTAATACCTAAGGCAATAAGGTATTCAAAAACTCCTGACAGATTGCGGTTATAATTCTTTGTATTTAGTGATTTAATGGAATTTATAACGACCGACAGGTTTTGAGATAAATGACCGAGTTGGCTCTCTACCAGACTTATCTGTTTCGATAATTTCTCTAACTTCTCGTCACTTGCTACCAATACCGGTTTCGCAGCTTCATTCGAAGCCACATTGATCTTAAAATGGCTTCTAGGAGAGGCTCCCGGAACATTATTTTCGATATTGAAATATTCTTTCTTCTTGGCAACGAGATCTTCGAGTATATTGATTTCCCCTCCGGCAGTTACCTCGACCATCTCTCTGCCGAAAAGACCGAACATACCGCCTTCAAATACATTCCGGCTATGAAGTATGACTGCATCAGGTCCAAAATCCTGCTTCACCTGCACTAAGGCTTCCTTCATATCTTTAGCTTTATATTTTTTTATCCTCATCTCATTTCCACCATCCCTAGCGATCTAATTTCTACTTCAGGAACAATTTCGTTATAGGCAAGGACAACTAACCCCGGCATTGTTTTGTCTATCATCCTCTTCAAATGGGGCCGCACTATTGACGAACATAGGACAATAGGTTGATATCCTTGAGAAACAATTTTCTCTGTTTTATCTGCAATAGCACTGAACAGCCGCTGCAAATATTCAGGGGCCAGAGCGGTGAAAGCTCCCTGTTCCGTGTACTGAATCGAATCAGCGATGTTTTGTTCAATTTCGGGATCAAAGGTGATGACATGAAGCACTCGATCCTCATCAGCGTACTGTTTGGAAATTTGTTTTCTCAGTGACTGCCTCACGTACTCCGTTAAATGATCAGGATCTTTGGTTTTGATACCATAATCAGCCAAGGTCTCCAGAATAATCAGAAGATTTCGGATTGATACTCTCTCAGAGAGCAATCGATGAAGTACTTTTTGAACCTCTCCATACGTCAGCACCTTGGGGATTAATTCTTCAATAACTGCAGGATAGTTTTCTTTCACGTTCTCAATTAGGGCTTGAACTTCCTGCCGGCCAACCAGTTCAGATGCATTATTTTTTATGGTTTCTGTAATGTGGGTCGTCACAACAGCCGACGCATCAACGACCGTATATCCGAGTGCTACGGCCCTGTTCTTGTCATTTTGAGTTATCCAGGTTGCCGGCAACCCAAAGGTAGGTTCTGTCGTATCATATCCCTGAATCTTATCTTTGGCAGTACCCGGATTCATAGCAAGATAGCGTCCAACCATTAACTCCCCGACAGATACTTCTACTCCGTGCATTTTTATGACATATTTATTCGGTGGCAAATTCATGTTATCTCTTATTCTTATAGGTGGAACAATTATTCCAAATTCAAGAGCGGTCTGCTTCCTGATACTTGTAATACTATCCAGCAAATCTCCCCCCTGTTCGGGATCAACCAACGGGATCAAGGCATAGCCGATTTCCAACTCGACCGGATCAAAATGAAGAAGAGGCATGACGCTCTCAGGAGTGCCGGCTGATACTTTTTTCTCTTTTTCTTCTTCTTTCTTCTGTTTAATATCGTCTTTCTTCTGATTCTCGGACATAGTATAGGCCACATAGCCAACGAGTCCGGAAAGTATAATAAAAGGGATTTTTGGAATGCCCGGAATAAAAACCATAAAAAACGAAACACCCGCGGCTATAGCAATAACTCTAGAACTGGAAAACACCTGTGAAACAATCTGTTTGCCTAAATTCGATACCGAGGCAGCCCGAGTAACGATGATACCCGTTGAAACAGAAACCAGCAAAGAAGGTATCTGAAGGGTAATCCCGGCACCAACAGTGAGAAGTGTATAGGTTTGCAGTGCCTGAACAAAGGACATTTTTAGCTGCATAATACCAATAATAAAACCTGCGATGATATTCACCACAATAATAATTATCGACGAAATAGAGTCACCACGAATAAACTTCGTAGAACCGTCCATGGCGCCATAGAAGTCGGCTTCTGCGGAAATCGATTCTCGCTTTGCCCTTGCCTGGGATTCGGTTATCAGTCCGGCGTTGAGGTCCGCATCAATACTCATTTGCTTACCAGGCATGGCATCCAACGTAAACCTGGCTGCAACTTCTGCAACCCGCTGTGCGCCGCTCGTTATAACGATGAATTGGACAACGATCAGAACTATAAAGATAACAATCCCGACAACATAATTACCACCGACAACAAAGTTACCAAAAGCATTAATAATATTACCCGCTGAAGCATTAATAAGTATCGCCCTGGTAATTAATATACCCAGCGCTACCCGGAACATCGTCATAATAACTAAAAAGGATGGGAAAATCGAGAACTGGACCGGCTCAACCACATATAACGTCACAAGAAGCGTTATCAGTGAAATTGTCAGGTTAAAAGCAACCATAACATCGACAATAAACGTCGGGACCGGGAAAAGCATCATACCCAGTATTACAACAATACTAATTGCAACTAGAAGATCTGATCCACGCTCATTCTTTGCTGTAGCGGCTTGAGCCATTCGATATCCTTAGTCCACGCTGGTGCCAGTAAGCATAAGCAAAGACTACAATACAATATTTGTGTTATATGCAAAAATTTGTTACTTATTTCTATTATAGTTTTTATTTGGCCATTTGTGAAGGAACTTCAAGAAATAACCGGCATTACAAGAAAACTTTACTATAGCCCGAATGTTTTACCGGTAAGCTTGTTAACGTAGGTAAGAATTTCGGCAACCGCATTAAAGAGGTCCTGAGGTATCTCTTCCCCAATTTCCACGGTTTTAAATAGTGTTCTCGCCAGAGGTTTGTTTTCGATTATCGGTACGCCTGATTCTTTCGCAAGGTCCTTGATTTGTTCGGCAATAAGCTGGGCACCCTTTGCGACGACTTTCGGAGCGACCATATTGTCTGCATCATACAGTAACGCAACTGCAATATGGGTCGGGTTCGTTACCACCACGTCTGCCTTAGGGACTGAGGTCATCATACGGCTCCTCATCATCTGACGCATCCGTCTTCTGATCTCGCCCTTTATTTGTGGATTTCCTTCAGTCCTTTTTGACTCATCCTTTACTTCCTGCTTACTCATTTTAAGAGACTCTTCATGAGTATGCCTCTGCCAATAGTAATCAGCTATAGATATTATTATGAAAAAAATAGCTACTCTCAAAGATATCTGATAACATACATCCGCAATAGTAAAAAAGGCACTCGTCAAATCTGAGTCGATAAGAGGAATCAGGTCAGGAATAGCCTTCTTGATCACACCGTAAACTATCCAGCTAATTACAACAATCTTAAGCAGTGACTTAACAAGCATTTCTAAACCCCGTTTAGAAAAAATCCTCGCGAACCCTGTAAACGGATTAATTTTGTTAAAGGAAGGCTTGATCGGTTCAAACGAAAAAAAGAAACCGATTTGAGCATAATTGACGCCCACAGCAGCAAGTGCAATGATCAGCATAAAAGGCAGCAGGATCACAGCCATCTTTATAAACGCATCCATCTCATAAGCTAAAACATTTTGATGGGTAAAATCCATTTCGTGCAAATGGCTAAGAATATACTGCAAATAATTCTTTAACTGATCCATTATCCCCCTGCCAAAAAACTTGAGGAGCAGTAAGGCGGCAACAAAGGTTATGGTTGCAGATATTTCGCTACTTTTCGCAACTTGACCTTTTTTTCTTGCGTCCTGTTTTCTACGGGGGGTAGCATTTTCAGTTTTTGAAGGATCAGCCATTATTATTCCTCATCAGGGATTTCCTAATGCTTTTACAACAGCAAATAGATCATCTTTCATACTCATAATCAAATTAAGAAATACCGGATAAAAAAGAGTAAATGAAAACATGAGAAGTATCAGCCCGATTATAATCTGCAAAGGAATTCCAACAAAAAAAACATTTAATTGTGGAACCGTTTTAGACATAATACCTAAGGTAAATGTCAATATAAACAGAATTCCGGCTATAGGCATAGCAATCTGAAACCCAATGGAAAATATTCTGGTGAACAGATTTAGCAATAGATCAATTATTCTTCCATCAATAACAAGCCCATTGATTGGAATGACTTCAAAACTTTTAACAACTGCACTTATTAAATAGTAATGACTATTGGTTAACAAAAAAATCAATATGGCGATAAAGTAAAACAACTGACCTATAACAGAAGCCTGATCTCTGTTCATGGGGTCAACAACGCTCGCCATGTGAAGCCCCATACCCATATCAACCATCTTCCCTGCAAACTGAATAATATTCATAATAACCATTGCCGCGAAACCAATAATCACACCAACAAGCAATTCCCTGAAAAGAATAATAGCATATCCCAAAAAATCCATAGGAATTTCAAAACTAGTAGCTACCACTTGAGGCAGTATTACAAACGAAAAAAAAACAGAAGCAAAAACTTTTACTCGTTGAGGCAAGCTGGCAGCGCCAAAAACAGGAGACAAAACAAAAATACCGCTTATTCGAAGCAGTACTATTAGAAAAATCTGAAAATTTTTAAGTGTTATATCTAAAAAATACATTTACATTGCAAAATAATACAGATTAGTAAAAATCTTTGCGGTAAAATCAGTTATTACCGTCAGCATCCAGCCACTCAGGACTAAAACGGTGATACCGACAACGATCAGCTTTGGAACAAACGTGAGGGTGGCATCCTGAATCTGGGTCACTGCCTGAAAAATGCTGATCAGCAATCCAACTATTAACCCTGTGACTAAGGCAGGTGCTGATAACATCAGCGCGGTATAAGCCGCTTCCTGTGCTATTCCTATTACTATATCCTGATTCATTAGATACTCCTACATACTAGTCTAAAATTCAAACAGCATAAAAGTCAAGACAAAAATCACGACAGGGAAAAAGAAACCTGAGAATGAAAGAACGATTTGCAGCTAATGAAAGCTCATTACTAAAGATCTGGCAACCAAGCTCCATCCATCGACTAAAATGAACAAGAGTATTTTAAATGGCAAGGATATCATTACAGGAGGTAACATCATCATACCCATAGACATTAATAACGAGGCGATAACAATATCGAGAACGAGGAATGGTACAAATACTGCAAAACCCATTTGGAACGCTGTCTTAATCTCGCTGATAATAAAAGAAGAAATCAAAACATGGGTAGGAATGTCAGCCCTATTTTTCGGACGGGGAAGTTTGGCAAGTTGAACAAAAAGCGCCAAGTCTTTTTGCCTGGTCTGCCGAAACATAAAATCACGTAAGGGTGCCATTCCTTGCGTCATGGCTTCTTCTTGCGAAATCTTTCCGGCAGTGAAAGGCTTGACAGCATTATCATTAATCTTCGTAAACGTTGGTGCCATCACAAAAAACGTTAAAAACAAGGCTAATCCGACAATAAGCTGCGTCGGTGGGGCCTGCTGGGTTCCCAGCGCATTCCGAACAAAGGATAGGACAATGACAATCCTGGTAAATGAGGTCATCATAATTAATAATGACGGTGCCAGAGATAATACAGTTAATAAGATCAATACTTGCAGGGAGGTATTCATCTCCGCAGGCGAATTCGCCTGAGACACCCCGATATTAATGTTGGGCAGAGGAATAGGCGCTGCCCACGTCAATACGGGAAACAGGAACATAATTAAACCCAAGAAAATGAAAACATATTTTTTGGTATTTAACAAAAAACTATCTCCCTGACAGCTTATTAATATGGTCAAGTATTTTTTGAGAGCTTTGGGCAATCCTCTCGTCAACTGGAGAGCGTTTTTTCCCTAAAACACTTAAAAGACTACCTTTAAAATCCATAGAATCTACCGGTTTCTCAACTTTTTTCATTGCAGCTATCTTATCAGTATCAGTTATTTCACAGATAACATTAATAGCCTGGCTGGTTATCCCTAAAACAAAAAATCTGTCTACTATCTCAACAACATGGAGTGCCTGGTTTGGTTTTATATAAAAAGTATCGAGCACTGCGAAGTTAGTCCCTTCACCTTTCATCGACACTTTATTTTCATAAAATAACTTCAGGATTCTAATGGTGACATAGAGAAGAATGATTACTATCGTTAATTTCCAGATAAAACCAAATATTGACCTGAAAATGGATTTATTCTGAGATGCGGTTCCAGGTTCTTTGTAATCTTCCCATGACAGTTTTTCTTCCTGCTGCTGCTCGTTCTGGGATACAAAACTATCAGTGCCAGCGGGAATATCCGTAGCCAATGCCAATGCACATCCGGACAGAAAGGCAATCAACAGGATACAGCTTACTAGGAACGAAATTTTCCGTGAAATTTTAAGTTTGATCATAATTAATTATTATTTGCTTCATTTGTAGGATTTAATAACTCAGTGATCCTCAGTCCGAATTTCTCATCGATAACTACAACTTCACCTTTGGCAATTACTTTTCCATTTACAAGCAACTCAATTGGCTCACCCGCCAACCTGTTAATCTCGACAACTGATCCAGGACCTAAATCAAGTATATCTTTAATATACATGGTTGTTCGCCCAAGTTCAACCGTCAGTTCCATAGGAACATCAAGTATCATGCCAATATCATTTTTGCCTTGATATGCAGATTGCCTGTCAAAGGAAGAAAACTGCATCGATTGAGCTCTAGTATCCTGTTTGATCGGTTTTGACTGAGCGGCATTTCGAGAATTGTCGGTCCTTGATGGTGAAGATGAAACCGGGCTATCGCCTGAGAGTAAAGCATCTATCTCGTTTTGAGATAGCTCACTTGCTGCTCCAGGAGAAGATGAAGAAGAAGATTCGGAACTATCACCCTGTGCCATATTTGAAAGCAGAGCATCAATTTCTTCTTGTGTCATTTCTGTGCCCATTATATACTCCTCCCACTTTAAAAATACTTGCTACTTCTTTCAGCGCTATGAGCGTTCTAAAAAGTACCAATCAAAAATCCTGATACCATAAAAAACTTACTGGATAACAAATTCTTTAAAGTAGACGTTTTTAATTTTACCTTTGGTCATCGCATTATTTATTCGAAAAGCAATTTCTTGCCGCAAACTATCTTTTCCCTCAACACTACTGATATCCTTAAATGTTTTTGAGGAAAGGATATTTATAATGATATTCCGCATGAACGGGACCATCTTTTCTAATTCTTTATTAGCCCCACCCTCTCCTTCACCTTCTTTTTTCTTATCTTCACCAGCGAGACCTTCTATCTCCAGTTCTATGGTTGTCTTCAAATATCGCCTTCCATTATAGTCGATTAAATTAACGATAAAGGGTTCGAGTGGAAACATAGTACCCATTTCGACTGTCTTTTCAGCATGCTGCTTTTCTTCCGGTTTTTCAACCTTAATACTTTTATGCGTAGCAAAATATCCTGTAATTATTGTCAGTATAGCCATAATTACTAAGCCGCCGATTATTGCATGAAGAGGCGTTAAACCTAAATAAATTTTCTTTTTTGAGCCTTCAGGTTGTTTATTCTGATTTTCATTTTCGTTTTTTTCTTCTGCCAATATAACCACCTGTATTCGTTTTTATTCAGAAATTAATTTATATATATAATATATCACAAAACAAAACAAAGTTTTATCTTTTTTCATTCTCACTAATGCCCAGCGGCTTATCTGGTCCGGTTTACGGTTACGGACCAGCTCATAACCGCAAACCTTATCAGAAAAAAATATTAAAAAACTAATAGTAACGATTATCGCTTGATATTTACCAGAGTATTAAGCAAGTCATCTGCTGTAGAGATTGTTTTTGCATTCGCTTGAAACCCTCTTTGATAAATAATCATATTGGCAAATTCCGTTGCGATATCTACATTACTCATTTCGAGCGTACCGGTTGACACCTTACCTCTGCCTCCCAAGGTTGCCATACCGATCTGAGGATCTCCCGAGTTATTCGTTTCACCAAAGCTGCTATCAGCCATTTTCTGAAGACCGCTCGGGTTATTAAAGTTGGCTATGGCTATTTGTGCCAGGCTTCTACTGAGACCGTTCGAGAACCTGCCGACTATAATACCCATCTGATCGATCGTGTACGAATCCAGGTTTCCCTTAGTATATCCATCCTGTGAGGTCGAAATGACACTTGAATCAGAAGCAAATTGAGTAATATCGCCAAAATCAAGCTTGATCGTTGCGGACTGAGATCCGTTAATACCACCGATATTAATCTTGTCATTTGTTGTACTGAGCAGTTGGCCATACTGGTTGAAGGTCAACTCTCCGGTCCCGCTCACCTGATTCCCTGTAGCCGACCAGCCCCAGGTATTGGCATTAGTCCTCTCAAAGGTAAGGATCACGTTTCTAGGAGCACCAAGTGAATCATATACCCTGGCTGTTGTAGAGTGTATCTCAGGGGATAAGGTCTTTACAACCGCAACACCTTCAGAAAAACCTTCCTGTCCTGAAGAAACAATGATGCCGTTCATCCCTATTATACCAGAATCACCTGACGAAAATGAAAGATGGGTCGTATCATTACTAAAAGATCCGGAAGAACCTGTACTCGGGATAAATCCCCAGGTTATCGAAGCAGGAATGACAGAAGTCGTGTCAAAATTGACACCTCCGGCATTTGCAGGGGTTTTTGAAAAAAGAAGGTCTGCAATCCCGTAGGTTGCTGCAGAAGCGCTCACGGTATCATTCACCGCAACTGTTTTGGAAACTCCCGCGGTATTCCTTTTAATCGAAAGATTTCCCTGGGCTAGTGTTGCGGTTACACCGGGGATTGTCCTGTTGATGTTTTCTAGAACCGTCTCAACAGTATCAGTACCTGCAACAATAATATCGTTTGAAACACCATCAACAATAACCTTTAAGGTATAAGTCCCATCACCGTTGTCCCCACCTATAGTAGGAGTACTCCCGGAGATACGATTCGATTCCATAATGATCAATTCCGATATCTTTTGGTATTTGTGGGAGATTAACGGTGATTCGCCCGCTAACCCGGTCCTTTCTCCGACTACTTTCTGCGGCGTAATTGCAATAGTGTGAGTTCCAACTGTATCGTAGGTGGTTGCTACCCCGTTTACCTGACCGGTCCAGTTTCCTTCAACGTTTCCCATTCCTGCGGAGTTACCGGCTTGCAACTGGGCTTCTCCTTGAACGTAAGACGAAGCGTTAAGGTTATAGCCATATTTGATCGCATCCGTCTGTTTCGCTTTAATTGTGATACCACTGGGTATAGTAACATCTGAAATATTCTGCGAAGTGTTGATTTCTGTCAATGCATCATTAACATTCCATCCCATAACATGAAGACCGGAAATATGGACTAAATTACCTTGCGCATCTATTGAAAAGTTACCTGCACGCGAATATCTATAATTACCGGAGTCACCTTCACCGAAAATGAAAAACCCATTTCCTTCAACCGCTAGATCTGTGAAGTTGCCTGTGGACTGCAAATTACCTTGCGCCATAGAAACATCGATAGATCCTAATTTAGAACCGAGACCTACTTGCATGCCGTTCGTACCACCCATCCCACCATCTACCGGCGAAGAAGCACCGGTTAATGTCTGGGAAAGCAAATCTTGAAACGTTACCCGTGAGGTCTTAAAACCTATTGTATTAACATTGGCAATATTATTACCAATTACATCCAGCCCGGTTTTGTGATTAACGAGGCCAGAAAGACCAGCAAACATCGATCTTAACATATAAGATCAACCTCCTTCCAAGCGATTCTTTAACTCATTCGGAGCTAAAGACAGCTCTCCTCTACGAGGTCCAAGCTGCTAACTAATAACTGCACTATCAATATTTGTAATAACATTTTCTTTCATTCCTGCAACATCCATTGCTGTAATGACTTTTCGATTCGTAATACTCACAATCATTGCCAGATTATCTACCATTATCAGAGATTCTTTGGCTCCTTTGTCACTCGCCTTGTTAACTGCATTATTTAATCGAGAAAGCTGCTCTGCCGAGACAGTCAGGTTCCTTTTTTGCAGCCTGTCTATCGCATGAGACGAAAATTCCAAGCCCATATCAGCATCTTGAAGTGTCCGGCGCAATGAATTCTCGAATTCACCTCGGGGAACAGCTTGTTTCTGTTTCGGGCCACTAATACCAATCCGCTCTGCGGCTATTCTCTGTGCTGCTGAAATAATTGCGTCCTCTTTCACTGTTTACTTCCACCTTCCTTTCGTTTAACTAATTATTTAGGCTTGATAATTCGACACAGTTACAACATCCTCTACCTCTACAGTCTTGAGATGCGCATTTTTCAATACATCTGAGATCTTTTTTCCATAGTCAGCATATCGAGAATCTATATCTAAAACAAAATTTTCAGCATTAGGCTGAAATTTGGATGTTATCCGGCCATTATTATCAAGATAGCCCTTATTCTTAAGCTCATTCCAGATATCCTCCGACTTAAAAGCCGTATCCCGAACGACATCTGAAAATGCGGCTTCCGGGATCTTCATTGCAAGTGGATTACCTGATTCATCTAACTCATAACCAGTATCCACAGTAGCATAATATTTACCTGCCTGCTTCGCTATCATCACGACTGAACCACTGGTAATGATCGTCTCATGAGTTTCCGAATTTTCAGTCTCAGCTTGTATATACTTGCCAATCATTGAAAACGCCTGAACACCTTCTGTTGCTAAAGCGACATTCTTCATTTGTTCCAATGATGTGAACTGAGACAATTGTGCAATCATCTGTTGATTATCCATCGGAGCGGAAGGGTCCTGGTAGCGTAGCTGCGTTACCAGCAATTGCAGGAAGTCATCTTTCCCCAAAGAGTCTTTCGTTTTTCTCGAATCCTCGGTACTTGTTGTAGCTGAACCAACACTAGTAATATCCATATACTTCTCCTTATACCTTATAGTCTAAAATCCCTTGAAGAGCATATCCGACTTCTGAAAGGACCTCGGCAACATCCTTATCATCATCCTCGAGGACAGAAAAGCGGCGCTTCTTGATAGATCGAGGAAGCTCATTCTGCTTCTGCTGCTGAGTAAACTCCTGACCAGTCCTGACAATTACTGAAAAATCCTTAACTTGTAAACCTGTTTGCTCTTGTAAAGACTGCTTCAATTGGTTCGCTCCTGCCATCACGGCATCTTTCACGCTCTCACTCTCCACGACCATACTTGTAACCAATACTTGCTTTCCTGCCTGCATTTTGTCATCAACCAGTTGGACCTTGATTGTTACTTCACCGAGCATTGGCGGATTCAACTTCATCCTAACTTCATTCTGTGGCGGGTTATAATGCATCTTCACACCGTTGTCGATCTGATCAATAATTGCGTTACGAAATTTACCCGCATCTGAAACAGCAGCAGAAGCTGTAATCCTCGGTTCAAGCTGAGATTGATTCTGTTGCCCCAAAATGTTACCGATAGATACTTTCGTTTCCATCAAGGGCCGCTCCATATCATTATCCCTAAATACTTTCTTCAATATAATTTCTTCTTTGTTCGTCATCCTCTGATTATCCAGGGTTAAAGAATTCACCACCGTAACGTTTTGGATTTTCGTTTTATTTTCAGAAGAAATATCCTTTACCACTTTGATCTCTCGATCTTGGGCATCAGACGCAGCTTTTGCGGGATCCTCTACTCTCTTGGCATCTCCAGGGTACAAAGCCATTTTAAGCCCCTGCAATTCCAATAAAGCAGTATCTTTTGGACGTATCGCAGATTGATCAATACTATTTTCTTTTGAAGCTTTTGCGATGGCATTATGGATCTGGTCGGAAAGAAGAGGAAATTTCTGCAATAAATCGTTAATCTTCTTATTTAATTCGGCATTCGAAGTTTGCTGGCTTTTGTGATTAATTTCATTATTGCTTAGGTTACCGCTATCTTTGATTTGATTGGACGCAAAGCTATTTAGGGCAAGTCCTGGATCAGCAGTTTTCCCGATACCGGCTTTCTCAACTCCACCGCGTAACTTCAATGCACTAATAACGGATTCTATATCATCGAGCATTTCTTTGTTATTGGCGGAAAGAGTATTCTTATTCTTCACGATATTTTCCAGTTCCCTTATCATTAAAGCATTAGGAACTAAATAGTATACGTTTTCTATAAGAACCTGTACCTTTTTGTCCGGATTCTTATCGCCTTGCTCAGTCACTGCCTTTTCTGATTCTTTATCCGTATCGCTCATTGCGGTGAGTCTCTGCTTCTCTCTATTCGGCTCTTTCTCAACTTTTTTGTTGCCATCGAGTTCTCCGGAAGCTACCTCCTCAAGCAATTTCTTGAAATTAGAATTCCATCCCTTTTCTTCCGATGTATCCTGTGTAGAAAAATCGGAGTACGGGAAGGTATTCGTGTCAATAAGTGCAATTTCCATTTTTCACCTCCTTTTCTATCTAATCTGTTATTCTTTCAAGCCTTTTATCGACCGGAAAGTCAATCATAAATTTATTTATTTGCCTTTTTATCTGCAAGCAGCTTTGTGATCGTAGCGGCTCTATCAGCGTCCATTACCGCTAGAATCTTTGCTAGTTTTCTATCCTGCATATTCGATAAAATATCGGCGACTTGTCCGTCTGACATTTTCCCAAAGATATCCAAGGCCTCGCCAGAAGGCATCGCCTCATAAACTCTTACTATCTTTTTCAATAGTTTAGTTCGTGCTGCTTCGTCTTCTTTTGAAAGCTTTTCCGGTAGTTTCGTGACAACAATTTCATTCTTTGTTGCGACTTTCACTTCAGGTTTAACCTCAGGTTGGACAACAGGATTTTGAACCAAACTCTGATAATCTGATTCCTTTACCAGGGTCGTCACTCCTGACGCGATTCTAATATTATTTATCCAGGCAATTGCCTGCTGCAAAGGAGTTGAGTTATTCACCATTGCGTCAGCCTGATTTACCTGGTCAAGAATATCGTTTCCATGGACAATGCTAAGGTTGCCGGAAACAATCTTCGGAATAAGCTTCAGCATATCGGCTTGTTCCTTAATAAAACTCTTAAGTTTTTCAGCTACCTCATCCGCTCTGGCATATTCGTTATTATAAGGACCTTTATTATAAATTCTTATTACCAACTGATCGTTCAGGAAAATCTCGCCCACATTCTTCCCATCATAGAACTGTCGTTTCATAACAACCTGATCTTTTAACGGTTCCTTATTCTGCTCTTCAATCTGCACATAAGGATCGTCTTTTCGGTAGACTCTGGAAAATTTTGGATACACTATTTTGGTATTAAGATTATAGGGAGTAAGTTCAGTCTGCGTACTAAGGTTGTCCAGCTCTGCAGACCTACTGACTACCGACGAAATAAACGGCAGATTTTTTGCAATTTCTTTTGGAACTACGTTTAAAAAGCTCAGTACTGCTAAAAACATATATAAAAATAGCAATATTGCAGCGACGTACCCGCCAATTCGAAATAACCGCGGGTTTTTAATAAAGGCAAATACGACATTTAACTGATGAAGCTTCTGTGATACCTTATTTTCTTCTTCCGCCATACACGTTCCCCTTAGAGCTCAGAGCGATAAGCCCTTCGTAATATTCTCTTTCATAGCAGGTACAATTCGAGGGTATAGAACCCTCGTTTAGTAAATTCGCAGGTATCCGTTGAACTCGTGCGAACCAGATCATCATTATCTTTGAATAAATTATATCAATGGATTAGATATTGCCCAAATCTTTGAGAATTCTTTTGATATACTGTTGAGTTTCTCTATAGGGAGGGATTCCGTTATATTTATCTACGGCTCCTGGTCCGGCATTATAAGCGGCTAAGGCTTTTGTAACATCCTGGTATTTCCGTAAAAGCCCACTTAGATATTTGGTTCCACCTTCAATATTCTGGGAGACATCAAAAGGATCATCCACATCTAGTGAGTCTGCGGTTCCAGGCATGAGCTGCATGAGCCCCTGTGCACCAACAGGAGACTGAGCATTCGGATTAAAATTACTTTCGGCCTTGATAACCGCAGTTATCAATTTAGGGTCGACTTTATACATTTCAGAATATTTGCCAATATTGTCTTCTATCTTTTTTTTCAGATTAACATCAGCTATATTATTTTTTAAAGTTAAAGCAAAATCCGAATGTTGTCCGGTTTTAATATTTGTGTCAATATTAGTTTGAGCTACTCCGAAATTGCGTTCAATTTCGCTTATACGTCTCTGGATACTATCTATCGAGTCAAACATTATATACCTTTCATAACGAATTCATTCTCTCGCGCCGCAGCCATAGTGGCTATTTCGTCGAGAACCTTATTCTCTTCTTTATCTACCATCAATAAATATTCATTTATTTGCTTTTCTTTTAACTCTTCTATTATTCTACGATCTTTACGAGCTTGAATCAATTCTGCCCTTTTCTGATTAACAACATTCGCTGCCTGGTTAACTTTTATCTGGGTTGCAGCTATTTTATTTTGAAGTTTTTTAAAAAAACACTGGTACTGGAGTTCCTGATCAGATGAAATTCTCTGCTGCAAGCGTCTCGCTTTTTGCTGTTGTCTTTCTTCAGACAATTCTGAAGATGCCTGGATTAGAAAATCTTTTTCCGTTTCTAATTTACGAACCGCCTTCGCAAATTGTTCTTTAACAAAATCTTCTTTCCTGATCTTCAAATCTAAAAGCTTCTGTAGTTTAAATTTGAACTTTTTCATAAAGCATTTTTCCTATTCAAATTTAATTTGCAAATATTTTTATCAACTGCCCAACAACATCCTGAAAGGTCACTTTTTCGGTAACTTTTTGCTTAAGAAAACTATTAATACTGTCGATTTTCGTAATTGCATAATCTATTTTGGGATTCGATCCTTTAATATATGCGCCAATATTGATAAGATCTTGTGCCTCGTTATACGTCGACATTATGTCCCTCAGGCCTCCAGCAATCCGCTGCTGCTCATCGCTCGTTACCTCAACCATCAAACGCGAAAGGCTTTCTAAGACATCAATTGCAGGATAGTGGTTCATCGCTGCAATTTTGCGCGAAAGAACAATATGTCCATCTAAAATACTTCTCGAAGCATCAGCAATCGGCTCATTCATATCATCAGCATCAACCAATACCGTATAGAGTCCCGTTATTGTGCCGCAATCAGAAGTACCGGCCCGCTCGAGCAGTTTCGGCAACATCGCAAATACCGAAGGTGTATATCCTTTCGTTGCAGGCGGCTCCCCGATGGTTAGACCTACTTCACGCTGAGCCATACAGAATCTGGTAATCGAATCCATCATGAGCAACACATTCTTACCTTGATCACGAAAATACTCAGCGATTGCAGTCGCCACAAAAGCTCCTTTAATACGAATAAGCGCAGGCTGGTCAGAAGTAGCAACAATAACAACAGACCGCCTTAGTCCGTCTTCTCCCAGATCTTTTTCAATAAAATCACGAACTTCACGTCCTCGTTCGCCAATAAGCGCAATAACATTAACATCAGCTTCGGTATTCCGTGCCATCATACCTAACAGTGTACTTTTACCAACCCCAGAGCCGGCAAAAATACCTATCCTCTGACCCTTACCAATTGTCATAAGTCCGTCGACTGCACGAACACCAACAGCCAGTGGCTGATTAATACGGCGCCTCAAAAGTGGATTCGGAGGTTGCTTTGAGACTTCATAATATGAGCTAGCTTTTACTATCCCTTTTCCGTCAAGCGGGTTTCCCAAACCATCAAGAACTCTTCCGAGTATATGGTTTGAAACTGCCACCTTAAACGGCTTCCCTGTTGCCAACACATTACTTCCAGGTGCAACACCTTTCATGTCGCCCAGAGGCATCAATAGTACTTTGTTTTCTTTAAAACCTACAACTTCTGCACGGATTTTTTCTTTGTTGTTATTTTCTATGAAACATATCTCACCAACCGATACACCAGGGCCATCCGACCCTATAAGGAGTCCTACAATATAATTGACTTTCCCCATCGCAGTTATAGTGTCAATTGACTTTATTTTTTCTATATATTTGGGTATATTTATTGTGTAGTCCATGATTGTCGTAACTCTTATTATTAGATAGTAGGCAGCGGTTTGCACTTACCGTTAATGTACTTCACTCATTCAAAAAAACATCCTTAATCTTATGAAACTGTTCCTCAATGTCGCCATTAATATCACCGACTGAAGTTTCTATGATACAGCCGCCTTCAAAAACCTGATCGGATTCTTCAATATCGATCATTTTTAATCCCCGCACTTTTCTTTGGAAATATTCTTTTTTCTCTTCTACCATATCAAAATCATTGTGGTTTACTTTTATTATAATGTGATTTCTTTCTCTGGTTTTTGCCAAACATTTTGTTATAATTTCCAAAACAATAGCTTTGTTCGCTTTTACCTCATACCCTACTATCTTTTTGGCAATCTCAAAAATTATTTCTAATACATGATTCTCAATTGATTGAAAAATTTCGACAAGATTCTTATCGATCATCTGTTTAATATTTTGTATTGCAGTTATTCCCGCAGAAAACTCATCCTCTATTTCATTTCGAGCTTGCCCTAATCCTTGTTTATAGCCTTCTTCTCGAGCAGACTCCTTGATCAGGACCGCCTCTCTTTTCGCGGTTTCGACAATAGCATTAGCTACTGCCTGAGCATCTTCTTTTATCCGAGTTGCTTCTTCTTTTCCTTGTTCAATAATATTAGATCGATCTTGTTCGAGAGCTTCATACTCCACTTGAGAATGAAACGTCTCCATTGCTAAGCTTGATATTGAAAAACTATCTCCAGTACTTTTTTTAATGATATTAGACAAATTTTTCTTCATCCCCTTCTCGCGAGATAACAATTTCTTCGGCTTCGTCAAGGCTCCTGATAATATTTACGATCCTTTGCTGAGCCTCTTCTACCTGCTTTAATCGAACCGGACCAAGATATTCCATCTCTTCTTTCAAGTTCTCAGCAGCCCTCTCAGACATGTTTTTGAATATTTTTGCCTTGAGCTCATCGGAACAGGTTTTCAGCGCTAAACTAAGATCCTTATTCTCAACGTCTTTCAGTACCCTTTGCATCGATCGATCATCAAGTAAAAGAATATCCTCAAATACAAACATCATTTTTCTAACTTCCTCAGCCAACTCAGGATCTTGACGACCTAACGAGTCGAGGATTGTACGTTCTGTCGTTCTATTAACTTTATTCAAAACATCCACCAATGTCCGAACACCGCCGGTTTGTGAAAAGTCCTGGCCAATTACCATTGAGAGTTTCATCTCCAGTACTTTTTCTATTTGACTCACGACATCCGGAGACGTCTGATCCATCTGAGCAATTCTTTTCGCCACATCAGATTGCATATCTTCAGGCAAAGAAGATAATATTTGCGCTGCCAGCTCCGAAGGCAAATAAGCCAGTATCAAAGCTATTGTTTGTGGTTGTTCCCCTTGAATAAAGTTAAGAACCTGGGTTGGATCAGCTTTTTTAATAAATTCAAAAGGATTAGTCTGCAAAGAAGTGGAGAGATTATCAATAATTGCTTTTGCTCTATCCGGACCAAGTGCTTTTTCGAGGACTTCCATGGCATAATGAACCCCCCCCTTAGCAATATATTCCTGAGCTTTCGTTAAATGATAAAATTCTTCTACTATTTTATATTGCTGGTCAGGCGGAATCTTCCCAAGATTGGCAATTTCTAAGGTAAGCGCTTCAATCTCGGACTCCGTAAGCTGCTTAAAAACAGTTGAAGAAACATCTTTCCCAAGAGCAATTAATAGAATAGCCGCCTTTTTTGCCCCTTTAGCATCACCCATAATTAGTTTACCTTCTTATTTTCTATTTCATTACCCAATAACAAACCCTCAAGGCGCAACAAGGCACACCCTTAATTCACTGTTATCGAACTATAACAACTAGTCTTCAGCTAACCAGCTTCTTAGCAATTTAATGAAACCTTCAGAGTCTTTCTTCGCTAATCTCTCAATCTGCTTTTGCATCGCAACTTTCTTTTGGGCTTCGGCAGTAGGCATCGACATTCTCTCCAGGCGTTCAAGTTCCATCTCAATTTCTTTTTCGCGCTCTTCTAATTCTTTATCAAGATCAGCTGATTCTTGAGTCTGTGGAGCTGGAGATTTCGGAAGCCTTCGTAAGGCATTAAAAAGGAAGAGTACAAACACGAGAATGACAACCCCAATTCCAACTGCTTTGGCAACAGACATAACCATATTCATCAATTCGGCTTTTTCAAGCTCTTTCTTATCTTGAATCATAGCAGATTTATCAAAAGCGATATTTTTTATTACCAAAGAATCGCCCCTCGCCTCATTAATGCCAATTGCAGCTTTAACTATTTGGGAAATAGCTCCCGTTTGCTCATCATTCACTTGACGATCCAACATAACAGCAACCGAAAGCCGTTTTACCGAGCCCGGAGCTTTTACTTCATGCTTAATTCTCTTCGTAACTTCATAATTTTTAACTTCTTCCAAACGGGAATACTTTGAGGAATTGCCGCTTTGTCCAGCATTTTTAAGGCCTGGAATATTTGAATCCGTTCCTGCCATTCCACCGCCGGATTGAGCGCCTTCACCAGAATAACTTTCTTCAGTCGTCTTCTCTGAGCGTGGGATTTTTTCTTCAGACGGTTCGTAGATCTCAGACTCAGTCTTTTCCTGGTTAAAATCCAATTCGGCACTTACCCTCACAACTGATTTATTCTGACCGATTACGGTAACCAGCATGGATTGTATTCTTTTCTCAAGTACTCGTTCAAAAGTATTTTGCGCTTCCATCTGGTTTGATGAAAACCCACCTTCTCCATACGTCGATTCTTCTTTGCTATAGAGCAAATTACCATTGGTGTCAATAACCGTAATATTCTCCGGTTTCAACCCTTTAATGGCGCTAGCAACAAGATGGACAATGCCTTTAATCTGCTTAGGATTAAGTTCGCCGCCACCAATAAGGTCGAGAACGATTGAAGCTGTCGTTTCCTGCTTTTCATCGGAAAAAATCTGTTCATCAGGAATAGCGATATGAACTCGCGCCTGCTTAATCTGAGAAATCTTGGTTATCGTTCTTTCAAGTTCTGTCTGCAATGCTCTCTGGTAGTTGAGTTTTTGCGTAAAATCAGTTGCTCCCAGTTTAAAATTATCGAATACCTCAAACCCAACGCCACTACCTTTTGGTAATCCTTGAGAGGCCATCTGGATACGTAGTTCGTACACGTTTTTCTTCGGGACCAAGATCGTGTTCCCACCGGCATCAAGCTTATAAGGTATTTTAGCTTCGCCCAGTTTAGAAATAATCTGGCCGGCATCCTGGCTATCCAAGTTAGAAAATAGGGTTTCGTAATCGGGTTTTGTACCCCACATACCAATAAAGAAAAGCGACAAAAAGATAACAATAGTTAAAAGCATTATTGTTATCTTTTGTGTCGTCTCTAAAGACTGCCAAAGTTTCTTGAATTGATTAAGTGCGTCTAATATCAACTTCTGCATTTATATTATATTCACACCTTAAATAGTATCGTTAGCATACCCGTTGAACTTCCGGGACGGAACAAAAGATTTATTATAGTTCTTTTTTGTTATTTTAGCTTTATTTTTTAATAACAACAAGGAGGTAATGCAAAAGGCACCAGATTATCTACCGATATCCAATGCTTTGAGTTCCATATTCTTGGCTAGATTAAACATGGTTATGTTAGCCTCGTAAGCCCTTGAGGCTGAAAGCATGTCTACCATTTCATTAACCACGCTGACATTAGGATATTTTACATACCCATTTTTATCCGCATTCGGATGGTTTGGGTCAAATACCATTTTAGGGGGATTTTTATCACTTACTACCTGAGAAACTTTAACACCGCCACCAACTTTGTTTGAAAAAACCGTGGCAAATTGAGACCCCTGAACAGCCTCCAACATAACGCTTTTCCTTTTATATGGTCCGCCGTCCTCAGAGTTTGTTGTCTCACTATTAGCTATGTTATCGGCAATAACATTCATACGCATTTGTTCAGCGCTCATACCAGAACTACTTATATCTGCGATATCGAAAAAACCCACGGAATTCCCCTTTTTTTTTAACGATTATGAGATTCCGAATAAACTATCGGCCTCGAATAACATCCTTCATCAATCTAAACCGTCTAGCGGCGATTTGGGTAAGTGCCTGATAATAAATGGCATTTTTGGCTGATTCTGAGGTTTCTTTATTAATATCTACGTTATTAAGATCATTTCGAAAAGCAGTATCATTAGGCTGACTAACAAACATTGCCGTCTTATTATTTCCATTGTCTCCGAGAGAAAAATGATTTTGGTGCGTACTAAAAATACCAGCAAAATTATTATCATTTGATCCGGTGTTTTTCATCATTTTACTGAAAGCAACGTCTGATCTTCTGAAACGAGGAGTATTAATGTTAGCTATATTGTTTGCAAGAACCTGCTGGCGTAATGTCGAATAATCAAGGCCGCGTTCTATTGAACTATAAAAACCATCGTTAACAATATTATCCATAATATGGGCTCTTTATTTATGACTCTAGACTAGTGTACTACCAATTATTATATCAATCGTGAAAATTGGTGTCAATTAAGTTAATCCCAGCAATTCTCTAACTTTCGGTTTGACTCGATACATTTTTTGTATTATAAAAGAACTATGATACTAAAAAATTATTATACCCTCAAAGATACAAGAGAAATAACCGGGTGCACCCATCGCCAGCTACAATACTGGGAAAAAAAAGGATATATTTCGCCAAAACTCGGATCACGAAATGTCAGATATTATAGAAAAGAGGATATTGAAAGCATTAAGCAACTTATTGAAGCCAAAAACAGCGGAAAAACACTTGGCGAAGCATGGGGAGAAAACAAATTAAGTATCACGGTTAAAAACCCTTTAATCTTTTCTCTTGACCATCAGACACTCAATAAAATAAATCAACTGACAACTGAATGGATGGCTGCGAACAATCTACTTATTGAACAGTTACTCGGAACGTCTGAACTTGAAAAAAACACTCCGGGATATCCATTTTCTTTGTATAAAAGTGAGCACATCGAAACCTTAAAACAAAATATAGAAACCATAAAAAAAACTATAAAAAAAAGAGAAAAGATTGATGATTGTCTAAAACTATTTCTAAAAGACATTCAACCCGGAAAAAAAATTGAGCTTACACCGGAAGAAAGCAATATCAATACACTGGATGCGCTCATACTCTACTGGGCAAAAGCAAAAAAAGGCAGTTACAACAAAAATGAACTTTTACAGATTAGAGAATCTTTTTCCGATCGACTACGGCGTGGAGAAGCCTTTTGCGATATCATTATGGCAATAAAAATGATTGAAGCAGTTAGCTAAATCATGGCATCAAAAACTTTTGAACTCATAGGAGAACTTTTATACGCCCCGAAATGCTTTTCTAAATGTTTCTTTTTTCCAAAAGTACCGACTTCTTTATTGATTTCAGCGAGCTTTTCTATAATTATCTTAATATTTGCATCTTCCATCGACTGAATAGCAGCTACCTTTTCGGCCAGTAATTTTTCTTTTTTATTGACTTCAACTAATACTGATTTATCAGAAACACTCATTCGTTTCTTTATTGTTTGCAACTCAGCTTCAAAAATATTTATCTTGTACATGATGTTCTTCTTTTTTTCCATGATCGGATCGAATTTTTCATAGTTACCGTCAGCAAGAACAGTCTTCTCATAAATAATTATCTTTTGCAGCTCAGTATAGAGGACATCCTCAGCTTCTCTAAGTCTTATAATTTTGTTGGATATGTCATTACTCATGAAAGCCTTTCATTTCAATAAAATTATGCTAAGCCTTTTAATACCTAATTCTATCATATAAACCGGTCCCCAGGCAAAACAAGCGGAAACCGCTATAAAATGGTCTTCGAAATATTGATAAATGCCTGCGCTGTTTTGGTAGAGGTTTAAGGAAAACATCTGGTATAATACAAGCTAAGATACATAAAGATTGATCAATGCCCTAAAACAGACTGATTATTAATCCGTCTATGAATGAATTCATACACCAAGGAGTACCCTATGAATATTCTTGTCACCGGAGGTGCCGGGTTTATAGGCAGATGGATAGTTAAGCAATTACTTGATCAGGGACACTTTGTCTGGGTACTTGATAATCTATCTAACGGGAAAAAAGAAAACATTATCCAGTTCCTTAATCATCAGAATTTCAAAGGATTCGTTCAAGGAGACATTAAGAACATTCCAATTGTACAAGCTCTTTTTAAAAACAAGTTCGATATTTGCTACCATCTTGCCGCCTCAATAAATGTACAAGACAGTATAGATGATCCGAGAAAAACCTTTGATAACGATGCGACAGGGACTTTGAACGTACTGGAGTCCTGCAAAACAACCGGAACAAAAATCGTCTATATGAGTACCTGTATGGTATATGACCGGGCCGATTCACAACTTGGGATAAATGAGCTTTCCCCCCTCAAAGCTGCATCCCCTTATGCAGGAGCCAAACTTGCAGGGGAATATCTCGTGCAGTCTTATTATTACGCATATGGATTACCCGCGGTCATTGTTCGTCCTTTTAACACTTATGGCCCCTATCAAAAAAATTCTGGCGAAGGCGGGGTCGTTGCTATTTTTATAAGCAAAGAGCTAAAAAACGAAGAGCTCTCTATCTATGGAGATGGGTTCCAAACAAGGGATCTCCTGTACGTAGAGGATTGTGCTCGCTTCGTTATCGAATGCGGCCTCGCTAAGAATGCGAACGGACAGGTTATTAATGCCGGAACCGGGATAGACGTCTCGATTAACACCCTGGCAGAAATTATCTGTCCCGATAAAACACGAATAAGACATATCCCGCATATTCATCCACAAAGCGAAATACCCAAGCTTCTATGTGACTATTCTAAGGCAAATAAATTGCTATCCTGGGCGCCTCAAGTCAAACTCGAAGAAGGTATCTCAAGGACACGGACATGGTTAAAAACAGGGAGGAACTAATTTTTTTTACACCACCCTATCTAAAGCATTTCAACATTTTGACGCAATTCCTTTAAAAGACATACGATAAACCATTATAGTAGTTCTATAATTACCGATGTTTGGCTTTACTTTCCTGCCGGGAAAATACTAGTTAACCAAAACAAACGAGGTGCCTAATGACTATAAAAACATTATTTGATCAAAAGAAAATAAGATTCTTTTCCATTTATTTCAAAGAATTTAACCATACCAAACTAACACTCGATCCTTCACTTCTAAAATGTCAAAATGTACAGTTACTAGGCAGGTACATAGAGAACCTCAATCGACGATAGCCAGTCATACATAACTAATTCGTGTTGCTGCTAACCGAACCCTAGCTCATTTTTTTATAAGGAATAATCCGCCTCAAATTATATTACAAGTGATATCTTCAATTTTCTGATATTTATTGTAGTTATCCATGATTTATCATGACAACTGCGTATTGTTTTTTATTTAAAAAGTAGTACACTAATGTTGATTACAGTTATAAAAGGGGATTTTTATGAAAGATAATGATGATGACGATAAGCCAATTTTTGATGAAATACAAAAAGACTTATCTGATCTTTTAAAAAGTAAATATAATATTAATGCTATATTTGGTTTTGAAAACCCTGAGGGTCCGACGAAAGAAAATATTCCGGAAGAGGAAATAGAAGAAAATCCTGAAGAAAAGTTAGAATTTGCTTTTAAACCGAAAGAACTCAAAACCTATATCGATAAGTACGTTATTAAGCAGGACGAGGCAAAAAAAGCTCTGGCAATTGCAATCTGTGACCATTTCAATCACATAGCGCAAGTTCGAAAAGGTGCTGACGAGAAGACATATGTGAAGCAAAACATCATTATGATCGGACCTACAGGCGTAGGAAAAACGTATCTAATTAAAACTGTTGCCGAGTTGATTGGTGTACCATTTGTAAAAGGAGATGCAACTAAGTATTCCGAAACAGGATATGTTGGCGGAGATGTTGAAGATCTGGTACGACAACTCGTCAAAAAATCTAATGGAAATATAGATCTTGCTCAATATGGGATTATTTTCCTTGATGAAATAGATAAAATTGCCAGCGCTCAAGGCGGACCAATGGGTAGAGATGTGGGCGGCAGAGGTGTCCAGTCCAATTTACTAAAGCTCATGGAAGATACTGATGTACCGCTTACAACTCCATGGGATATTCAATCTCAACTACAGAGTGTAATGGGCGGAAAAAAAGCCCCTAAAAAGGATACCATAAACACTAAACATATATTATTCATAGTGAGCGGTGTTTTTGACGGCCTTATCGATATTGTAAAAAAACGCCTCAAAGGAAGTCAGATAGGATTTTTGGGACAGGAAGCCACAGCGCTGTCAGATTTTGATATTCTTTTTAGAACAGGCACTGAGGACCTTATAAAATTCGGAATGGAACCGGAGTTCATAGGCCGGTTACCAATTCGTGTTTTCTGCCAGGACCTGGAACAAAAAGATCTTTTTGATATCTTAAAAAACTCGGAAGGTTCTATTCTCAAGCAATATATTACCTCTTTTTCTGCCTATGGAATTAGCATTTTCCTGGAAGACAGCGCACTTACCGAGATAGCAAAACAGGCGGCTAAAGAAAAAACCGGAGCGCGAAGCCTTGGAACTATTCTAGAAAAAACTTTTCGTGATTTCAAATTTGAGCTTCCTTCAACAGATATTAAATATTTTGTTGCAACCGAAAGCCTTATTAAAAATCCAAAAAGTGAACTCCACCGGATAATAGAGGATCCGGCCTACGCTAGACTACATTTTTATAAATTGAAACTTGATGACTTTATTCAAAAAATCTCACAAAAAGCAGATCTCCATGTTGCCATAACTCCTGAAGCCAGCAGCTATATAATTTCTCAGAGTGCTGACGATGATAAGGATATTGATCAGCTTTGTTACGAATTGTTTCATAATTATGAATATGGATTGAAGCTAATTAAAAAAAACAAACCTGACTCCGAGTTTGAAATAGATATGAATGTTGTAAAAAATCCGGATAAAGTAATGGAAGAAAAGATCAAAGAGTCTTTTAAATAAAAAAGATAGAGTTTCTTGCACTCGCTTTTTATAATATAAAGTGCGCTTAAAAACTTATCAATAGAAGACTAAATACTATATTCTTTTGAGCTATGGAATTTAATCTGAAATAATTTCAAAAATCTTACGATAACTTCATTAAATAAAACAATAAGGGGGGCTTTATTTTATAATGAAAAAAAAAGTAATACAAGTTGACCAGAAAATACCTATTTTAACTGAACTCGATACAAAAACTATAAATAATATACACAACTATATTATTTCCAGTCCATTTTCCTTCTCGGTAAAAAATATTACAGATAAATTTAACATATCTGCATCAAAAGCGGTGCAATACCTTGATTACCTTAGTGGAATAGAAAGAGAATTCGATGTAACTGCAAAAGATTTGAGAGGTATTAGAAAAGTTAAAAGACATGCGACTGTCGATCAATCAGCGCTTTTTGATATTGAAAAAAATGATGAAATCTGGAAAACTTTAATAACACTTGAAGTTATCAATAAAGAAAATAGGACCACAGGAAAATTTTCTTATTCTAATAAAAAATTCTTAGATTCTTTCAACCAAACCTTTGGTAGTAATTCCGAGAAAATACTAAATATTTTAAAAAGATCTTTAGACAACACTTATTTTTATGAAACTCTAGAGTTCAATACCGACGTCAATAGAGATTATGATTTCAGGGCTACTAACGAAGGGGGAAGAGATTATTCTCCTAAAAATACAGCTTATTATATATGGTCATGGATAGATATACTTGAAAATAGATGCTCAACTCTGGGAATAGAAAATAACAAAACAGTATTGATCACACATGATGGCAGAAAGTATGATCAGGAAATTGTAGACGCTGCGATATATGCTGCCAGATTAAGGGGATATGATGTAGTTTTCGGATACGCCGACCAAGGGATCGATAACAAGGGTAACCCTAAAATGCTTCCGTCATGCGTATCTGCATTCTCTCATCAGGTACGTGTAGCAAAGCCGGCGATGAGTGTTTTTTTGACAGCAAGTCATGTATCAAGACCGATAGAAGATATTGTAGTCGGGACAAAAGTATCATTTATCGGAAAATCCGGTTTATTAGAAAGCATGACGACGTATGACATTAAAATCACAACTCCAAAGAACATAAAAAAACTCATGGATAACAATAAACTTAATGAATTAATGCAGCCTCTAGGAAACTATAAATCCTTTGACGTAGGGGAATCACACACTAACATGGCAGTTCTGGGAGTATTATCTGCGCTGGGATATGTTAAGGGTGAGACCATGTATTCCATAGCGCAAAAGCTTAACAATTCTCCGAACATCAACGCCAAAGTACAAGAAGAACTAGGAAAGTTACCGGAACTACCTATGCCATTTCGAGGAATTAAAGCTGCGATTGAAGGCTCAAACACATCCAGCGGTATACTCATGAAAAAAGCATTAGAAATGTTGGGAGCAGATACGACAATACTTAATGCAGAAGTCATACCCATTGAAGGAGAGCATACTGCAGACCCTTCTATCAATGAAAACCTAGAACCGATGATCAAAGTTATGAACGAGACTTTTGCAGAATTTGGGATTGCATTTGACCTTGATGGAGATAGAGGGTCTATTGTTATTCGATCTAAAAATGGGGAATCACAAGTACTTGCACCAGACAAAGTCGGACAGCTTCTCCTTCCATTCTTAATGAAGGAAGGTGGCTACTCAAAAGCCATAGAAGAAGGAAAACCAGTAGCTATTATTACGGATTGTTTATCGACAAAAGCCATTCACGATGAAGCCAAGCGATTAGGGATTGAAACATTTATTACCGATGCCGGATATGTATACCTTAAGGCTAAGGCGAGAGAACTTAGAGATGAAGGATATGTCGTTTTAGGATATTTTGAAGCATCCGGACATACGTGGCTAGACTATACGGGTGAATACGAAAATCCAATCACAGTAGGTTTATTATTTGCCGCTATGGCAGTAAATGAAGCGAAAAAAGCACATTTGTACGACGGAAATTCAATCCAAACCGGTGCCATTTTTGGTATTAGTGAAAAGAAAGAAATTCCATACCACCGCGATGCACCAAGATTTCAACCGGAATTCGGACAAAAGGTAATAGACACTGTTGCAGCTTTACCAGAAAATGATACCGGCTGGAAGTCCAATGCTGATGGCCCTATACCGCAAAAACTTATTGGCCTCGCAAGAAGTGTGAGCATAAAAATTGCTGAAGAAATTTTTAAAGCAGAATCCACCTTTGAGACGCCCATAGGTCGAATAACAGTTGACGAATTCGAAAAAAAATGGGATGACCAGGATAAAATATGGAGATTTGGAAAAATCAATTTTACTATGAATGGAACCCATTTAGGCTCATTTGTAACTCGAGGTTCATCAAATGACCCAACTGCAGTTCAAGTCGCTGAAGTTGCAGGGTTTGATGCAGAAATATTCGATGGCACCAAGATATCAAAAGAAGAAGCAGAGAAGAGATATGCTGTCGTAGTTGGACTAGTGCTTGAAAAACTTGAGCAAGCAGGTGCAGTTAAGTTATCGACGCAAAAACCATCAAAAAATATGGAGATTGTTCTTCCTATTATAGAAAAATATCGCGCTATGCAAACACCGGTTTAATCTTTCATACTTATTTATAACTGAAGGGCTGTCATATTATTCTGACAGCCCTATTTTTTTTTCTAGCTACAAACTAAAAGCAAGATCCAAGAACTACTTATTATAAGCGTAACGATTACCTAGTTATTAAATAATATAATGTCTGATTGCTCGGTAATAACTCGAAATTGATTGCGCTATTCTTATTCTTTGTTGTTATCTCCTGTTTTGTTTTACCGTCAAACCCTACCGAATAAACATGAATTCCGGCCGAACTATTTTTTATGTTGATACTTGCTTTTACGCCTTCCAGTAATATTGGAGCATCACCAATATCGATGATCTGTGTCTTTACTGTATTATAGATCATACCTGTATTTTCTGCTCGAGCTGTAGCTACAACCAGAATTTTTTTTGACTCTGCTAGCGGTTTACCATCTTTCGAAACAAAAAACAACGAAGCGAAGTCCGTATCTACGGTAAAGTTTATGTTAGCAATTTCAATAGGTATGCTTTTAAGATACCCTATTGCTCCTATTATTTTCTGGCTATTTAATGTGATTATGCCTTTCTTACTATTCCACTCCATCTGCCCTGTAGTGCTCTTGAGCACACTCCCTTTTTTTCCTATATACGTATTCACAAGGTTTAAGCTCGGATCATAATTATTAGGGGCTTTATCAAAAGATTTCGAAACAGCGGTCACAAGCGATAACTCCGGTTTATCAAAAACACCGCGATCTTCTTTTATTAAGTCTTTTAATGCATCATCGCTAACATACTCGCATACAGTAACTTTTGCCGGCGTAATACCTGTACTGTAAAAAGCTTCTCCCGCAACTTGGAGTTGAGAAACAACATTGGGAAACGAAGCGACGTCAAAATTATCGGAAAAAACTTCCGGATATCGTGGGCTGTTAAAACTAAACTGTAGGAGCGCATCCCAATCCTGCAACTTCGCATACGAAGCCATAATCGCTGGTCCTTCAAAATAATAATCACCCGGCCAGGCAGTGTTCCACTCAGATACCACAAAAGGCTTGCCTTTCACTTTTTGTGCTGCAAGAATCGCAGGAATAGATTTTTCGGGATATTTAATCATTGATAGGTTATCAAACACAACACCTGTACCGTACCCAAATTGAGGGTGGTTCCAATAGCGATGCCTGTCGATAAAATCAAGTCCTGCATTTGCCTTGATGTCGAATTCAATATTCTCCCAATGATTAGAACCCGCAACAGGTGACTTTAATCCAATTGAGCGAAGATATTTAAACATCTCAGCAAAATATTTTTTCTCCAGTTCATAATAGAACTGCAGGGTATCCTTTTCTCTCAGATCATTTTTTGCTTCTGTTGGACGGTATTTCGCAAGCATCGTTTTACCTCGACGCACAGTCCCTTTATTCAGCTTTTCATCGGATTCAAGCAATGGAGCTCCATGGCTGTCAGACCATTCAATATCAAGATCATCATGAGTTTTATACTTCTTTTTAAGCCATTTCTGCCACAGAGCGTTCAACTTATTCGTACTTGATTCAGGCAGCCATGGTTGCTGCGCAACGTAAAACAGTGAATTCTCATTCACGATACCAACCATCGCAATTGCCGGATCTTTTAGGTATTGCTTTTGCGTATACGGGTTTACATGTAACAACAAATCTTTTGCATATTTTTTTTGCAGTGCTATAAGTCTGCCATCGTATAAGCCAGTCACTTTTGCACCATTATCTATTTTATCGTGATCATTGACCTTATCTCCTTCTTTAAAGCCCCGATGTACCAACAGGTCGAGATAAATATAGACCCCGCGCTTCTCCAGCTCGGAAATAAAAAAATCGACCTTATCAAGATTTTCCTTAGAGAAATGCTGGGTATCATTATACGTTTTGTCAAAAATATTCGGATCAGACCAGGCAGCATCTAAATGGTGAATACGGACAATGTTGAATCCTAAACGCGCAATCCGATCAGCTAACACACTCGCTTCATTTTTCGAGAGAAAGAGCTGGGGACCAAAAACGTTCGTGCCATAAAATCTGGCTCTCTCGCCATTCTCAAAATAAAAATGGTCATTTTTGACTTTAACAAACCCGTTTTTCCCAGCTGGAGCCTGAAGATTAGGAGATAAATCCAATACACTTCCCGGCTTAATTTCCTGAGGAGCAAAAGTAAACCAATTCTTGGTATTCGTTTTAACAAAATCTTCTCCTACTATCTTTTCACCATTTTTACCAAAAGCATTCATAACAATGTCATCGAACCAGGCTTCGCCTTTGCAGTTAAGCAGTCCTACAAAAAGTTCGACTTTCGTCGTACCTTCAGGCACTTCAAATGCCTGTTCAACTTTCTTCCAGTCAAAATTTCCGGCTGCTTCGTGCACAATTGGCCAGCCACCAAGACGAACACCTTGTTCATTTTTGAATTCCACATTAATTCTAGCTTTTTCCCAAGGCTGTTCGCCCTGAACAATTTTTTTAATTTTCATCCAGGCAGAAATCTTGATATTTTTAATCTTTGTAGAATCTATCTTGATAGACTGTGTGGCAAAGGACCACATATTAGACTCATTATTAATAAAAAGCAGGCCATCACCATTATAACCAGGATACTGTATTCCCCAGTCTGCGCTACCACCATAAACCCATCCCTGCCAGATCTCAAAATCTCCATTTATAACAAAATTATACTGATCCCGGGGGAGCGGCTTATTCGGAACTACTTTAAAATGGGAAAAATCAATTTCACCACTGCAATTCCAAAGTCCGATATTGAGCTGAACAATACGAGTGGCCCTTGGTACCTGAAATACTTTCTTAACCTGTTTCCAGTCAAAACTTCCGGTATAAGACCCAACTTCAGGCCAATCGCCAATCTGTTTACTATTCTTATCAAAAAATAGCACCTGGATTTTTCCGGTTTCCCAAGGCTGATTCCCCCGAGTAACAGAAGACGCTCTCACATAACCAGCTACACTCAATAGGGAGATTTGCCTTCCATCAATTGCAATCTTTTGAGAACCGATAGCAGATCCCGGCTCGTCATTTTTAATATGCAAATAATACTTTCCGGTTTTTTTGTCTTTAATGGTTTTTGAGTTATAAGGCTTCTCACCCCAATTATCGGGAATCCCATTATTATCGATGTCAGCTGAAAAATCAGGATTTTTCAGAAAATTCGTTATTTCAAGAGTATCTATTTTGGCTTGTTTTTTAGCCTGTACAGAAATTCCTGTTACTTTAAAAATATCTGATTTTATGATGAAAAATATCGATGTTATAATAATACCGGCAGCAACAATTAAAATGGCAGCGTTTCTTTTTTTCATTCCTGTTTCCCTTCACGTTAATTAATAGATTTACATGATAATTTATCAGAATTAATTATTAATTATAAGACATTTCTGGATAATATTTAGATAAAACATGAATAATGATAGCAAGTTCAGAACATATATAGAAGCGTATTTCAAAACAAAACCATTAATACTTGTATACCCTTAAAGGAAGATATATCTGCACCTTTTCCCCTGGATTAACGTTGATTTCGCGACTAAGAGAGCCATATACCGAATAATCTTCAGGCACCGTAAACATATCAACGGTAAAAACCTGTTTCCCGGAAGGAACTGAATTGATTATAAACGCACCATTTTCATCTGATTTGCAGGCATCGACACCTTTAACCTGAACTCTTACTCCAGAAATAAGTGGTTCTCCCGGATCATAAATGTTGTTATTATTCTGGTCTAAAAATACTATTCCCTGAACAAGTGATTTAGATGAAAGCCCAAAAGATATAGATTGATCCTGATTTGAATTAAAATATACAGTTCGACGGTCTAATGTTGTAAAAATATACTCACTTCGCAAGACTTCCGGCTCGATGTAAATATCCACATTTGCCCCGTTAACATTATTGAAACTAAAAGCCCCATTTACATCAGTAACCGCAACATTACCATCACTTAAACGGACCTTTATACCTTCAAACCCAGTTTCGCTAGCGGACATTACACCGTCACCATCATTGTCAATAAAAACTGATCCCTTAATCTTTCCATAGCCGGTAGAAAGATGTACTCCGCTATCCAAGAACATTGTCATACCAAAAGTATACTCAGTTACTCTTCGGTCAATACTTAAATCCTTGTCTCCATTAACATTCTTGATATTACCTTCCAAATAAATCCGCTGATCAGCAGCGTTTCTCCATTCTATACGACTTCGCAACAGACTATAGTTCTGCACAACTCTAAAAGAAGTATCATAATCGTCTTGATACCGAGCATAGACATCTAAGTAGAATGGAGTTGTAGCGAGCCTTAATTGCGGCATCGATAAATAGGCCCTCAAACTTTGAGGTGAAAAGTTATCTCTATTACCTGAACGGCTATTCCACTGCTTTTCAACAACAACACTCGCTCCGGCAAATAGGCCATACTGAAATCCAGCAATAGAAGAACTCATACTATAATCCTGGTTACTACTAACATTCTCCTCAAAAGAAGAGGGAGTATATTTAATATAAACTCTTGTTTTTTGAACCGGAGCTAAATAAGAAAGTTCATAATTCTGTCCCTGCCCAATCCCGGAACCCAAAAAGTTACCACGATTCTGCCTCCATAAGCTATGGGTAAAACCCCAGTTATTATAATTGAAGTAAGTAGTCGTGTTGATATCCTGGTTATTGTAGTTTCTATCATATTGAGTATCAACATATTGGTCGACACTGCTGGAAAAAGTTAAGTAATCATTGTATTTGTATCCCGAATTTAGATATAAACCTCTGATCCCATTATAGGAAATGAAATCATTCACAGCTTTATATCCTTGAGAGGCATTTCGATAAGCGGAGTTAATAAAAAACCCGCTATTTTCATAGTTAAGACCTATCTTGCCAGCAAGTCTGCGGCCATTCACAGCTAATTCACCAAGAGTATCTATGTTTTTATTAAGCCGATAGTTTCCGTAGAGGCCAAGGACTAATGACCTAGGCAGATTTTTCTCGGATTTCATTACAGTTGCAAACCCGATGGAGAAATCTCGATCGAATGGAGTAAGTACATTTAATCCAAGAAAATATTGGGTTGGTCTTTCATCACGGTAATTGTCTTTTCCCCACCACCCATATCGGTTAGCTCCGTAAGAAATATTGACGTTAGAAATGCCATACTTAGTCGCATATGTAATTCCCTGAATAGCCTGAAAGGGCAAAACGAACTCGGAGTAACGTAACGTTTGATCACCAAAAGTAAACTTCGTCGACTCCTTTTGAAAAGAAAGCTTGACGCTACTGACACTGCGAGCAATTCCAGCAGCTTCTTTATTTACTTTATAGCCTATTTGGCTTTGCATAAACCCATAATTTGTATTTCCATAGCCATCCAGCACATAATAATCAGAAATATACTCATACCTATTTGCCGTTATCTTTGATTCTGACTCGCCTATTTTCCTTCCAGCAGATATTCCAAACTTAAAACCTGGTTGCAAATCTCCTTTTCCAGTAGATCCGCGTCTTACGATTTCGGGTCTTTTCACAATGACTTTATATGATCTTCTTTTCTCACTGCTCCACACATGGAGTATAGTACTGCCAAGACGACTGCCATAAATACTAACGCTCTTTTTATTATCATTATATGTAGCCGAAACAATAGATTCATCCTGAATAAGATACTTGGAGACATCGGCGATTACATATATTTTATCTTTATTTATAGTTATTGCATCTAAGCAAAACGCCCAAGCTGAATTGACGAGTAACAATATTATAGCTAATAATAGTCGTTTCATATTCCTACCTGATTACTATCGTTTTTTCATCTTTAGCAAGAGTATCGATTCCATTCATAACATCTAAGGTAACAGTATATGTGCCAGCGGCAAGTGAATGGCCAATTATTTTATTCATTATTTTTTTTCCTTTATTCGCTATTTGGAAATTTCTTCCCAGCGATACCATTAATTTCTTATTCCTAAAGGCATCAGAAACAGTGATCAATGCATTTGCACTTATAGCTTCCTCAATAGGATTTTTGAGTAATACAAATAGTTTAATTTTATTTTTATTGACGACCGGATTAAATTTCTCAATAGAAATTTTTTGGGCAAGTCCAAGATTCTCACGCCGTGAAACCGTCTCGCTGGATGTGGATTTATTGTAATTAATTGTTATAGCGGCATCCGACTTATTTAGTAGGTTCAAAGCGTTGCCACCCTGATTAATACTGCGGAATTCTTTTTCTACAACTTTAAAATCTTCTTTGCCATATTCTGTTGTTATTAATGCAGTATAGTCTCCGTCCGGAAGCTTCTGTGATACTTTGTAGGTCCGCACTATTTTTTGTCCCGGCAATACACCAAATTTGTCCATAGATTCTCGAAATGCGACTTGACCTCGATCATTAAGAATTGCAAGCGACGGTTTGACAAGAAGAAAAATATTTCCCATATTCTCAAACATATAAGAAACTGTACGCTTACCATTTTTGTAATCTACAAATACATCTGTCAAGTTTGCATCAATTTTTTCAGTACCCTCTACCTGATGATAAATAATGCTCCCGATTCTACCAGAAAATAAGATATTATTTTTCGTATTATTTTTATCATATGTCTCGAAAAAGATTACGCTATAGTGACCACCAACAGCATTTTTCGGTACAGTCATAATATAGCTTATTTTCTCTTTTCCTAAAGGCTCGACAGCAAATTCTTTTGGATAAATACTGAGCCAAGGGGCGCTCGATAGTCCAGTACTTCCAGCAGGATAAAAAGCTTTTGAACCATCCGGTAAAATTTTCCAGTCAGCTATATAGGACTTAAAGTAGAGAGTATCTTTGCCGGTATTCGCAACGACAACAGTTCCATTGATAACTTTACCTGATTTTGAAGACAGATAAGTACCTGGTTTATCAATATTAAAAGAAAAAGCTCCAGCTACGTTTTGTGCTAATATTATAATCACAATGAGTGACAGTAATTTTCTCATTTACAAATATCCCTTCAAGGATGATCTCATATATATCTTACGATCCATAATTATTAGTTTTATCAATTCAGTGTGAACCTCAACCTGCCCAGATAGTCTCCGGTAATATTACGCCCACCTTCCGGAACCTGGACCGTAACACCAAGAACGACTCTAACCAAAACGTTCGACATTCCGGCAGGAAAAGCATTATTTCCGCAAATCTGCATAGCAGTTCCATTATAATCTACAAAACTTGCACCAGGATCATACCCTGAAAATTCTGGCTTCAAGTAGTCTGTTGTATGATCTTCCCAGGTTGAAAGCAGCGGATCAAGAATCTCCGCCTTTTTCGAATGCCCTATATAAAAAACTTTAAGCTTAATATTCTTCTGAGCTTCAAATGTATTAGAGCCACTATTAAGATTATCGAGATTAACCATGAGATTCCAAGGAACTTCATTCATCGAACAGGTAATTTCTACCTGCAAATATTTCCCGTCAATATAATCCCAGCCGGCTTTTCCCGGGTCAATAAAATCTAAATTATTCGATTTTATTTCTGCAATCAGCGTCTTCTCAGCGTATACCAGGTGTCCAGTTGCTAAAAATAACAGTAGAAGTAATAGTAATAAAATGTTCTTTTTCATTTCTGACCCTCTATTTGATAAACGTCCTAATTATTCTTATTAAGGAAAGTGCACCTGACAATTACTCTGTCATAGTAAATCTAACCAGAGTATGATACTCCCCGCTATTTTGTTTGAACGGAACTTTTAAGCCAAACTTAACAAACACATCGGTACCTTCAATCTTATTATCACCGACGAGTCGAAGATTGTTAAATTCCTGAGATGACGGGCTATACATAAGTGTAGGCGTAACTGTAAATACTTGAGATTTTTCGCCATAAAATGTTCCTGTAGAACCCTTTCCCTTCCAGCCATACCAAAAGAAATTCTCGTTAGGAATAATATCAGCTCCGTTGCTAAGCTCTCTCACATTATTAATTGTTAAAAACCATGGACTACCACTATTCGATTTAGCGCTGATTCTAATCCCAGAATCAGGAACTCCCTGCTTAATTTCACCCGGTTCCATTGTCTCGAAATCGATAAATGTTCTATCGACAGTTAATTCGAACTTTGAGTTAACCCTCACATGGACATCGATATCATTAGTAATCTCTGAATAACATATCCCTGCAAACATTAATACAAACATTGCGATAATTAACTTTTTCATTGTATCTCCTTTCGTTACAACCAAATACATTTATTGTGTCATCATTGTAAAAACAATAGTACCTCTATAATCTCCAGAATTAGTATTAAAGGGAGGTTTCATAATAAATTTAAAAACAAATTGGTAATTATACGACTTATCCTGGCGATCAGGAACATTATTATTAAAAACGAGTGCACTATTACTTAGGCTACTCGTTTGAAATGCACTTTTCTGAAGTATTGTTGGGACCATTCCGGGTATCCGAGTGAGTTCGTTTTTCGCACCCACCTGGGTTTTTGCCTCACTATCATAATATCCGGCATACACTAGTGTCCAGAAAACATCTCCGGCCTTGATAATATCTTGAGGAGAACTTACCCCTTCTTCACGATGAAGGTCATCGATGAGATGCATGCTGAATTGCCAGTTGGAGCCGGAATTATTTCTTGCATAAACTTTGAAACTGTTAGAATCGCCAACTGGAGCCCATATTTCATCATACATGTCCATAGCGCCAAAATCGACATCAAATTTGTCCACATCTAAAGCCGCTGAAAAAGGAATATGAAAAGAAAAATCAATTGTACTTTCTGCTGCATAGCACAATGAAGAAACCATAAAAGATAATAACAATACATAACCTATAATCTTATTGAAACCCATAAATTACCTGATAGCTCCTATATTTTTTCTAAAGTAACAAATTTAACATTATCAATATCAAGAGTAATTGGACCCTCTTTCTGGTCATTCAAAAACTCTAGTTTCAACCATTTTGGACTTGTTTTTTTTGAATCGAATGCCCTATTGCCAACAACTTTCTTTTTATTTGTAAACTTTCTGAGAGGAATGATTACTTTCTTCCAACCAGTCCAGCTTACATATATAGAATAAGAATAAACGTCTGGTTTTTCTCTCATTTCTCTAATAACATCCTGAAGGACTACTTCCGACAGCTCAACCGTTACCTTACTTCTATTACTTCCTCGACCCTGAATCATGATGCTAAAGTGAGTATAGGGGTCTATGACCTTTTTCAGCTTCGTTCTTGCTCCTCCAACATACCAATTATTTGTCTTTCCACTAATATTTAAAAAATTACTTCCAATTTTCCTTTTAATTCCAAGACTATCTTCCATGGTTTTAAGCGAGTCACCTATTTTACTCTTAATAGCACCATGAAATTCCCATTTTAAACTAGTTGTTATCGCACTATCCTCAAAATTATCAACAATATATTCTTTTGTAATGGCTCCAAGAGGAACTGCAGTCAAAACACTCAGCAAACAGAAAAAGATTCCAAAATAATTTGTTATATTTAAGATATTTTTGTTTGATTTTATCATATAAAAATTAAAAAAGCACTTTTTAATACGAATTTTATAATATTTATTTTATTACAAAGAAATATAACACACTTTACCTTAAAATATAAGTATATCTTAATCTATTTATTTTCAAAAGATATTTCCTGTTCACTATAACAAATATCCCCAGGAGCGAGCTCTTTAGATTCCCACAACTGCTCTAACTCGGTATAGCCCGACTTCTCATCTCGATAAATTTCGATATTACAACCATGCGGATATTGTACACCATGAGACGGACTAATTATCTTACTCATAACAAAATCATTAAAAGTGTAATCTATACGTCCTACATCGGAAACAACACCGATCTTAAAACTGCCTTTTTTTTCATTGATCCTAATATTTATCGTATCGGAAGAGTAATCTGTTTCAATTATCTTATTTTTTAATAAATCTTCCCACTGGTCAAATGCCTGGGATTCGAATACTTTAATAGTGCTATATTTAGGATCCCTTAACGGGATAATTATCAATCCTTCTGTCGACACTTGAGTAATATTCCACAAACCATATATTACTGGTCGATCAGAAGTATTCTCTAATTCCCGCTTAACAGTTACCCTCGAACCGCTTAAAGAAATCTTTTTTTTAATTCTTACCCCTAGACTGCAAGGTTTACTTTGCAAAGATATCGATTGTTCGCTATATGATAAGACATTCCAAGCTCCGCTATCTAACTCAAAAGGAGGAGGCCATCCCGCCATATTCCATGATTCTTGAGGTCCCACCCAATCGAAATCCCCACCCCAGTTCAACCATGAGTTATCGTCTGGAGAAGCAATTTTTCCTTCGCTTAATTTGTTTTGTCTACAGAATTCTTTTCCATTGTATGCAATGGAATAAACTCTTCCTCCAATTTGAGGAACAACAACAATCTTTAAAGTATCATTGTAAAGGGTATAGGAATTTTCCCAGTTTCTATAATTTGATATCTCGTACATTTCTACTCGGTCTTACTTTATAATAAACAATGATTATCATCATTACGCCGATAAAACTTAACATTTTTAATACATTAAACTTACTGCTTCCCTTATTTATATTACCTATCTTTATGCTAGATGTTTTTAAGTCACTGCCTAAGGTCTTAATAGTTAAAACATCACCTTTATTCACAAGCCACTCATCAGTTTCTAATTGAGGACCTGTCGAAACTCTCATTTTACCTCTATATATTCCTGAGTCAGCAGATGATTCAAGCAGATGAAGATACCTAGAAATCTCTTTCCCCTTATGCGTAATGTTAATTACAACATCAATTATATCTACAGCATCTTTGTTCCCGTCTTGTCCAACCAGTTCAATAAAAACATCTTTTTTTGATATAGCCTCATTCTTTTTATACTTATATAGATAGCTTTTATCTTTATATATAGTAATCGTTTTAATTATGCTTGGATAAGCATCACCTAATCGATAATTCGTCTTCTCTAGAACTATACTATCCACATACAGGACCACGTTCCTAGTCTCGCCGCCACCAACAACAAACTCCACATTCTTAATGTTAGACAAATCAAAATTTTCAGTATTATCGATAAAAGCCTGTTCGTTATCACTCCAGGATTTCCACCATTTTCGGTTCTTTATAGGCAAAGGATGTATATTTTCATCTTTTACTTCTGGGCTATCGAAAAAATTGGAAGTCCACTTATACCATCCAGGTCCTTTTTTAGGATCGTAAGGGCTATATCCGTTAAGGATTCCCTTTTGTCCCTTATTATCTTCTAATTCAACTTTTATACTACCCACATCGCCAGGTAAATACAACCACATGTAAAATTCATTGATATCGGTCCAATTACCGACATCCCCACGAAGGCCCCAGCAACCGAAATAAGGATAATCTTTATTGCTATATCTTTTATCAACTTTCATCATCGATCCTTCAGATTTTCTGGTCGATTTTTCCACTGACAACCTGTAGGTACTAGAGATTTTATTATTATCAATACGAAATGGAACTGAATAGGCTAAGGATCCGTTAGCTCCAATCCAGATATTTCTACCTTGGTATTCATCATTCTGCCTTATATCAAATTCCACATAGTCACTATCGGCAAAGAAATCTATACCAACAACTTTAGACTTGTTTTTTGAAAGAATTGTTATAGTTTTTCCATCGGACCTGATTTTGTCAAAAAAGTCCAACTTAACCTTTGATAGATTTTTTATAGTCCCTTTTGTTGATATTGTGCCTTCAAATTTATCACCTTTTTTACTGCCAAGCCATCTCACATGCCAGATATTTTTTTCTTTCCAGATATAGTAACCAGGTTTAGAATTAGAATTAACTATTGGCTTATCAGAAACAGGGTTAACCGAATCTACCCACCACGTAACAGGATTCTTATCACTTACCTTCCCATCACTGAAATCATCAATTAGATATTGCTGAACAATCTCCCCTACTTTTATAGACTCAACCTTACCATTCCCATAAGCAATTTTTACTAACCTGCCTTTTTCAATTCCAAGGGTATCTGTCTTGTTATCTGATTTAAGACCTAAGTTAAACTTACCGGTATACACGCCCGTATTAGTCCCGGTTTCCTGAACCATAATGTCGATCGGATATGCATCAGCCCTTGGATCATCGGAGAATACAGAAATCTTATACTTATCAAGAGAGAGTGGATCGCCATCTCCACCGAATATCTTGAAAAAAACATGATTCTGTTTCATTTCGTCATTTCGTGAATAGGGATCTGTGTACGATTTCGTTTTATAAAATGTAATCGCATTAATGTTCGCCGGTGGTGTATTTCCAAAATGAACATTTGCTTTATCAATTCTAAGATTATCTATGACTATAGTTACGCTTCTCTTATCTCCACCGCCTATTGCAAACTGAACGTTCTTGATCTTCCTTAAATCAAGCTTGTCTGACACATCAACATATTTCTGAAGTTCCAGATCCCAGCCTTGCCACCATTTACGATCTTTAATCGGCAAAGGTTGAGCTTTCCCTTCGTCAACATCAAAGCCTCCTGTAAAGCCTGATGTCCATAGATACCACCCCGGTCCTTTTTGATAATCATAAGGATTGTACCCATTCAGAACTGCAGTTATTCCATTAGCATCCTGTATATCAACCCGTATATTGCCAGGATCAGCAAATAAATAGACCCAAAACGATAAACTATCTTTGTCGCTAAAATCCGATACATCTCCAGCAAGTCCCCAACAACCAAAATACGGATAAGAATTTCCAGTATAATTCTTTTTAATTTGAAGAGAACATGCTGTATCTTTAACTTTATCAGTTAAAACTGACAAATCATAATTATTGATAACAGGTAAATTACTAATTTTTATTGGTAACATAAATGGTGATTTCTTGTCTTGCCCAATAAATACCTTATCTTTTGCTTCGACTCCCGATGATTTGAAATAAAGGGTTAAATTGTTGCCATCCATCTTAAATGACAACTGCTTTACTAAATTATTTTTAGCTTTCATATCGAACAACAGCTGCTTCTTATCTTTATCAATTGTTATTCCTTTTTTAAAATCCTTTTTGTCCAATAGTTTTAATTTATTATCAAACCCGATGTATCCTGAAATTTGTTCATCTTTATCCTCCGGATTCCAGATAACATGCCAGACATCATCAATATCCCTGTAGATGTAAACACCTTTGTCGTAGACAGGATCGATAAGAACCTTCTTGGCTACAGGATCTATAGTGTCAATCCACCAGGTAACAGGATTTTTATCAGAAATACTGCCGTCTTCAAAATCATCAATAATATAACTATTCTGCATATCACCAACAATAAAAGAAAATGACCTATCCCCCAATGGGCTAACGACTGTGATCTTTTTACCGCTGGCAGCACCTATTGTCTCCTGAGCCTCACTGCTCGACAGGTCAATTGTAAATTTTCCACGATATATACCGCTATCAGCTTTAGTCTCATATACCCGCAACTTAATCGGAATACAGTTCTTATATTTGTCCCCTGTCAAAATATCAATATAAAAACGATCACGCTCAAAGGGGTTACCATCAACCCCACATAATTCAACATAAATGTTCTTCTTATTAACTTTTTGATTTTCAATAATTTTTTCTTTTAGATAATTCTGATCGGAATAAAGATTAATAGCCGTTATCTTCTTTGGTTTAGCAGAACCTAAATGATAATTAGCACGATACAATTTAATGTTATCAATATTCAAATGAACATCTTTTTTATCTCCACCGCCAATTGAAAGCAACAAATTGATAATATGTGCCAGATTAATTTTCTTTGAAACGTCAATATTTTCCTGTTTAACCAGGTGCCAGCCTCTAAACCAAGTTCTGTCTTTAATTGGTAAAGGCTGAATTTTTTTCTCTGACACCCCTATTCCATATGAGAAATTAGAATCCCATTCATACCATCCCCGACCTTTACTTTCGTCCCAAGGATTATATTCATTCACAATAGCAGAATTACCGGAAGTATCCTCTATATCTACCCGTATATTGCCGATATCCTTAGGGAGATAAACCATAAATTTCAAACTATCCTGAAGACTGAAATTCGCTTTTTCGCCATCCAGTCCCCATTTTCCAATATATGGATAATCTTTTTTATTGTACTTTTTACTAATAAAAAGGGAGTTTTCGCCGTCGTATTTATTCGTATCTGTCGTCAATAATGCATAGGTCGAGGTAATATCTGTATTTTTCAACATAAATGGTATTGAATAAGCTTTTTTATACTCGAATTTTCCTATTTGGAATTTATTGCCATAGTAAATATTATCTATACTTAGATCAAACCATACTTCATCCCCAGTAGCAATAAAATCTATGCCATCATCACCGATTGCCTCATTTCCATTAATTATAATTATATTTTTTTTCGTTTCCGCACTATCACCTTTTTCAAAATTAATTCTCTGTAGTATTTTTATATTATTATTTGCAGTAATTTTTCCGTAAAACAAATGAGAACGGAGATCTCCTGACCAGCGAAGATGCCAAATATCATCTTTTGTCTTCCATAAGAAATATCCTAGTTTTCTCCCAGCAGCGTACTCCGGTTCTCCTCGTAACGGATCGAGATCATCAGTCCACCAACTTGCAGGTGCCTGTTTACTAAGTGTCGTCTCAAAATCCTCTACCACTGTCTCTATCTGGAAATCACCGATTTCATACTTAATATTTTTGAACTTATTTATGCGAGAATATAACTGGATTATACTCCCTCTACTTGCGCCCACGAGGCCCAGTTTCTCTGAACTCTGTATCCCTATTTTTAATTCTCCCCGATAAACACCGGAATTAGCCGATGTCTCTTCAAGGGGAATTTTAATGCCTCTTGATCTCGGATGTTTATCCGAAGAATCAATTTTCACTAATATAGTGTCTGCCGTATAGGGACTACCATCTCTGCCTATTAATTCAACATAAACTCTATTTTGTTTAATTGTCTCACCTTTAGAAAAAGGAATATGAAACTCTTTATCCTTATAAAGCGCTAAATATTTAATATTTTTCGGATCACTTTTTCCTTTATAATAATTACTTGTTTCCAGGTAAACCTTATCAATGTAAAGAGTACAATCTTTGTTTTCTGCAGGTCCAACACAAACTTGCACATTAACAATATCATGTAAATTAAGCTTATTCGACACCTCTACCGTCTTATTCTGATCGAAACTCCATCCCTTCCAAAACTTTCTATCTTTTATTGCCCTTGGTTCAACATTATCTCGGTTAACTTCTGTACCTTTGAGTGTATTTGAACGCCAAACATACCAGCCTTCGCCCTTATTTGGGTCCCAAGGATTATAACCATTTAAAATTGCGATATTTCCTGCTGAATCCTGGATGTCAACTCTGATATTGCCTACATCTTCTTTTAAATAAAGAGAAATGGAAAACTCATCCTTGCCAGACCAGTCTTTAGCTTCTTTATCAAAAAGCACCATTCCAAAATATGGATAGTCTTTTCCTGAGTATTTCTTCTCAACTTTCATGCTATATTTACTTGATCCGAGCTTTTCCTTTGTCGGGGTAAGTAAATAGGTCCCGGTCTCACCTTTCGTTTTTAAAACAAACGGCATACCATATGCTGCGCTTAAGGGGGCGCCTACAAATACACTCTTAGGCTCATATAATCCATCCAATTTTACATCTAATTTTATGTAGCTTCCTTTACATTTAAAGCTGAAACTATCCATTCCACTTTTATCAATACAAGAAAATGATATGGACTTGCCCTGACCTATAACACTATCCCCTTTTTCAAGATTAATATTTTTAACATCGGTGAAATCTCCATCGGAATAAATCTGACCTTGAAACGTATGCATATTGTTAGTTGTTGTTTTCATGACAATATGCCACGTGTCAGAGGCATCAACCCAAATATAATATCCAAACTTTTTAGATTCATTAGATATATCGCTCGGACAACTTGGAAAATAAGAATCTGTCCACCACGATGTCGGATTAGCATCATCTATTGATCCATTAGAATAATCTTCCAGTGTCATAGAGATATATAAATCACCGACGGTTCTTTTTATTTGGTGCTTTTTGCTACCTTCAACAATAATATCAATATCGCTTCCACGAGAAGCGCCAATCTGGTCAAGTGCTTTGTTACTCTCCATCCCAACTCTTAGTTTAGCAACAAAAACTCCGGTATTTCTCGCAGTTTCGGTAAGTTTAAGAGTAATTGGATAATTCTCTTTAATCGGATCATTAGCTGATATTTTGACCTTGACATAGTCTTGGTGCCGTCGATTCGCATCTTTGCCCTTAACAACCACATAAACAAATTCGCTATTAATAGGTCCTTTTTGTTCTTTTGTTAAAGCTTCATCCTCATATACTTTTATGGATTGAATGGTTTTCGGTTCTCTTTGCTGATCTTTATAGAGATTCTGAACAACACCTGCATAGGTAGCTAAACCAAACCATGTCCACATGTTATTAAAGTACTCATTCTGGCTATTCCAGTCACTATGGTCCCATTGAGTCCAATATCCACCCCACTGGCTCTTTATCCACCAGCCATCGCCCCGTTCATTTGAGTAAGGAATTCCGTTGTCATGAGTTGAATCCCGTTTTTCGAGAGGAGTATTCATTGCAAGATGTTCAGGAGTCTCCTGTTTAAGCTGGTCTTCCGGTATAATATATTGCCTCTTCGAAAACCCATCTTGTTCTTCATTGATTAGCGGCATCAAAAATTGCTTGGCAAAATCGAACTCTTCAGCCGCATATAAATATGACAGATATACCCCATAATTAGCGCAATTGGCTCTGAAACAATTGCTTCGATCCTTACGATTCGGTATATCGGCAGGAGGCTCATAATTAGGTTCAAACCAGGGCACATCACCGTTATGCCAGAAGACTGAACTCAATTTACCGTTCAGATCATATTTTTGATCTGGTATATCTTTGGGAGGATTCTTCATTCTCCATTTAAAGAATTTTATCGGGCTGGACTGGCCTGAGGCGAAGAGCACTTCTTTTGCCTGATCAGGCTTATTCCATAAATAATCTACTGATATTCGCCATAAAGCTCTGAAGCTATCAGTCCCAAATTCCGGTTCATTTCGTGGAGAACCATCAGCAAGACTACCATCCTGCTCAACATTTATCCAATCCGGTATCAGATTTGGGGCAGGTTTTTTTGTTCTTGGATCATTCAGATGCATTTTTCCTAATTTATCCGCAATAGGATTCATAGGGAATCGAGGGGAATCTCTAAATATTCTATAGGAAGAATCTACAAGCTGCATCCAATCATGTTTTGGATCGAAATCATCAAATATTCTATAGCTGAAAGGAGAAAGATAACCAGGCTCCAAACTTTTTACATTATTTCCTCCATCTATATAACGGACTCCTCCACCTATAACGGTACATTTATCCCATAAATCATTCAAAATTCCCCGCGCATGTTCAGAGTAATTATTATAAGAATCCTTCTCGGCACTTCCCCACAAACTGTCAGCAAACACTAGCGCTAATGCAATATCCGCATCAGCATCAGTCGCATTATCCCAACCATCTCGCCATGGATCATTCGGATTATGTTCTTTAGTAGGCGGCTGCCATTTATAATAAATAACTCCATCCTGGGATTTCCCATCCCGAGTGGCTATAGTAGGTAACCATCTCCAAGAAAACAAGTTATCTCGGTCAAGATTCAATTCCTCAGGAGTCTTCCAAGCATTCTCGGGATTATTTACATCTTTCCAATAATAAATGTATTTAACATTCGCCCTCTGTAGATTATCATGAGTCCACTTCCAGACTTTATCAAAAGTTTGTTTATCTCTCATCCAAACAGCTCTGAGCATGACATACGAAGCTCCTTCGGAAACAACCGTATACTCATAAGGTTTGGTTGGATTGCCCCAATCAATATCCGAGAGTCCATCCATATCGACATCGGAACCATCAGGAAATGCAAGAGGACAACCATTGTCCAGGATCATCTTTGGGTGCACGAATCTGCCAGCCCACCAATCTCCTTTAAAGTTCTCGTTATTTTTGTAGTGATTCCAGCTATCGTGGACGACTTTTTGGGCAACTTTTTTATATTGCATTAAGGCGTAAAATTGTTCTTGTTTTTTTTTGGAAATAACAAAGTACGTACTTGTTGCTATAATAATAAGAATAATTAATATACTACCATTAATTATACTTAATTTTTTCATTCAATGTTTATCCTTCAAAACCTATAGAGTATTTTCCAATCCCACTAAGCTTGTATTACAAAATATCAAAGATGAAAAAAAATCCAAGCTTAACTATTACCCTTTAACAGCTCCAGCGGTAAGCCCTCTGACGATATGCTTCTGCAAAACAAAAAACAGTATAAGTACAGGTATTGTAGCCACTGTCGCAGCTGCCATCATCAGATCAAAACGATTCTGGAAATTCCCAACAAACAACCTTATGCCGACCGGAAGCGTCTGAGTTGCGTCACTCGTTAACATCCATGCAAACATCAGCTCATCCCAAGCCTGTATTAATATAAAAATACCAGTAGCAATTATTCCAGGTATTGCCAATGGCAAAGTAATTCGAAGGAAAACTCCGATATTTGAGCACCCGTCGATTGTTGCTGCCTCTTCAAGTTCTACCGGAATTGCTGCAAAAAACCCCCTTAGTATCCAAATACTAAAAGGTAAAAACCATGCGGAATAAATAAATATTAACCCGAGGTACGAGCCCTTTATCATAATTCCATTAAAACCCGGGCCAAAAAGAGCTTTAAAAAACTCCATCCCAGCAGTAGTATCTTTGATAATATTAAAAAGCATATACATTGGAATCAAATAAAGTATTGCAGGTATCATTTGAGTTACAAGAATCGAGTTGCTAAACAGCTTCACTCCGGGAAATTTAAATCTAACAAGTGCATAAGCAGTCATTGTCGCCAAAATCATAGCAATAATCATCGTAAATCCACAAATTACAACTGAATTCTTTAAATATTTCCAGAAGTCTACATTAGGCCACATATCAACATAATTTCTCCATCCGCTAGAGAACATTAACACATGCCCTTCTCTGGATTGTACCTTTTCTATGACGGTTTTAACTGCCGCATCATAAACACTTACCCTTCCAGAACTAGCACCTATTATTACGGAGGCCCCATCAGTATAAGTTGACCTTAGCTCACTTGCTTCCATTTCATTTTTATCAAGTATCTGTCCATTAATTATCCTTGAAAAAAGTGCTTCCTTATTTTCTTTTAATCCGCTCACTTTATTAACAATTATTAATCCTGAATTAGTTCCTACATAAAAATTATCTTTAAATATATCTAATGAATTAATTTCCTGATCCGAGGTAATATCATCTTCCTTGAAATATTTCTTAATAATAGTAGTGGACTTCGAATCAATGAGGTATAGACCTGTTGCTGTTTGAAGCAATACCTCTTTAGGAGAAAGTATTCGTATTCCTTGAGAACCCGGAGGCATGTAATCAAGGTTAACTGTAAGAAAAGTAAAACCTTTATCTTTAAGATCGTGCCTGATAAATACTCCATCCGTGCCAATCCATAATAAATTATTATGTTTATCGTATTGCAGAGACTTAATTTGGTCAAATTTAAAATGATCCGGGATGTCAATGAACGAGAAGGCACCGCTATCTCTATCGTACTCCATTACAGTTCGGATATCTCCACCTTCAGCTGCCATCCATAGTTTCTGATCTGATCCGGTAATCGTTATCTGTCCGATATGAGCTACGTCCACAACTTTTGTAAAAGGTTTATTTCTTAGCATCTCTACCGTCGGTAATGCTTTATTGGGGAGCGTGATTCTTTTTATAACACCTAGGTTCTCATTCGATAACTGTACAAGTCCTTTATCAGAAGAAACAACCCATATAGAATCTTTATCAGCCCAAAAATTTGTTGCCAATGATTTTAAGGAATAATAATCTATTTTTTTCGACTTATCATTTATCTTCGTAATAGCTCCGTCAGAACTTCCAACAAATAAATTGCCATTGATTTTATTTAAGTAAATTATCGTGTTCTCAGATTTTTTTAGACCTACATTGCCTGACATGATCTCGGTGTTACCTTTAAAGGAATTATAGATCATCCAAAATATCGGAAATAGGTTCACGACAAGGAAGATAACCATTATAGTATTAATGGTGTAATGTGACACTATTTTCTTTAAAGAAACTGAGTTAATCATTTAGAACCTCTTTATTTTAGATAAATAGTAAACTTGCTTCTATCTATAAATCTCTTCGGAAGAAATATAGAATTTGTGCCAATAATAAATAACGATACTCATAAAAGCCATAAACATTATAGATATCGCTGCGCCATTACCAAAGTTCCACTGCTGAAAAGAGTTTCTAAAAATATTCGTCATCATTAGATCCCCCCACTCACCCGGGAATCCAGCGCCATTACCAAACATCATAATTACAATATTAAATGAATAAACATTATAAATAATACCAAACATAAGGAGTATAGCCCATACGGATTTTAGCATCGGTACAGTTATATGCCAAAACTTCTTCCATGATGAGGCACCATCGATACTGGCAGCTTCATAAAGAGAATCAGGAATATTCTGCAGTCCGGCTAAAAGCATTAACATCGATAATGGCCAGAATCTCCATATAGTCGGAACTACAATTGCCCAAAAAGTATTTGGACCGGTCAACCATGCAGGCTTTATTTCAGAAGTAAAAGCAGGAAGCAAGGGGAATATATTCTCTACAGCATATTTGAACTCAACCCCTACCAAACCGAGGGTGTAACTAATAGGAAATAATAAAACGTTTATCAATAACGTTATTATCGCATTTATAATGTTTATTATGTCATGTATATGAAAGACATTAAAAAACAACGCTTTTACAAGCGGAATATCATAAAGAAGATAATTAATTATTCCAATGTCTTGTTGCCACATAAAACCCCAGAGTAATCCAGTAACGAAGGTTGGAACTATCCATGGGAAGAGAAATAGCGTTCTTATTACGGACCGCCCTCTGAAATCACGGTTCAGCATCAAAGCAACAATAAGTCCCATGCCAAGCTGACCGATTGTTACAAAAACCGAATAATAAAGAGTATTCCTAACCGCTTGCCCTAACCCTATTCTGACTGGACTATTAGGGTTAAAAAGAACGTCATAATAGTTTCCCCAATTAACAAACGGAGCACTTAAATATCGGTCCATCGTATGAAGATTAAGCTTGAGAAAAGACATATAAAAACCCTGCATAAAGGGAATAAAGTTAAGGAGTACCATACCTATTAATGCAGGGGCTATAAAATAGTAGGCAAATTTATTTTTTTTAATTTTAATTACTAGGCTTTGTGCACTCATTTATTTACACTCGCCTAACACTGAATTTACTTCTTTTGCCGCAAGTCCCATTTCAGTTTTCAATTCAACTTTGCCATAAGTTTTTGGCACTGATTCTTTTTTCTGGGCACACCCGGTTAATAAAAGCGAGAATATCATAGCTACTAAAGTATATTTAATAAATATTTTCATACTTAACTCCCTTTTACTCGAACGAAATTATATGATGATGATTATCAGCAATATTATTATTTTCTTATTGAACCCAACAAATGATCCCACATTACTCCGAATCTTCTTATCAGCACATTTTCAAGTAATCCCCATGCTGGTATCGTAGGATAAGTCTTCCCATTCTTTACTACTTCAACATAAACCTTACGATTAATATCCTTAGTAAAGTAAGGATCAGCAAGTGCTTTTTTAGTTGCCGGCAAGTACCCCGTCAACTTAGCATAATGGAGTTGTGCTTCAGGTGAAGATAAATATTTTACTACTTCCCACGCAGCATCTTTCTTTTTGCTCGCCTTAAAAATTCCCAAATCATTTCCGCCTATAAAAGTATATTGTCCTTCAGGTCCCTTTGGGTAGGGCAAAATCCCAAACCTTTTTGCCGCTATTGTATCAAGGGCGCCACCTCGTTGAGAAGGTGTGGTCAACGACTTTATTTTATAAGGGCCATCAAATACTATAGCATATTGACCATTATCGAAACCGGTACTCACTTGTGCAGTATTCTGCTCTAAGCAATCGAGAGGAACAAAGCCTTTCCTAACTAATCCCAAATAATAGCTAAGTCCATTTACTACTTCATCAGAATCAATTGCAGAAGCTTTATTATCTTTTGTTAAGAATTCTCCTCCTGCACCCCATATCCATGGAGCCAGATTATGAATTACATTCCAGTCGTTTTTTCCAGTAAAGCCAAGAGGATTTACCTTAACACCATCAATAACAAGATTAGCATCTTTAATCTTTTGTAACGCCAATTCTAATCCTTCCCATGTATCGATGTCCGAAGGTTTAATTTTAAGTTTTTTGAAAACATCCGTTCTATAGAACATAGCACGAGCGTCTACAAACCATGGGATTGCTGTAATTTTGTCAGAGCCCTCTACACTAGCAGTTTTCCATGAGGACGGAAGAAATGCTGAGGATCCGCCAATCTCGTTAACTCTAGCTGAAAAATCTTCTAACGCTCCCATTGCTGATATTGAACTCACCCACGTTGTACCAAGCTGAACGATATCCGGAACATCTCCACTAGTAGCAGCTGTGGTAATTTTCGGCCATGCAGCACCCCAGTCAAGGATAGTTAATCTTACTTTTATGTCTTTATGTTCTCTATGGAATTTTGCTAAGACTTCTTCAAGGTCTGCCTGAGATTTGTTACTGTTTGGCATAATCCACATATTAACTTCAGTAACTTGGGCAGCAGTCACTGAGACTGCACAGATAATCGCTATAGATAAAACAAGTGCCATTCCTACTAATTTTTTAAAAAAAAGTTCCATTGAATATACCCCTTCCTTAAGACTCTTACAATTAACATGAAAATTAAAAATTTCTAGGATAAATTTAAGATATTTATACTAATCACATAAAATATATCATCAAAGAAACTATAGTGTCAATAAATTTTCTCCCCTAAGCCAATTATATCATGCCCAGATCCATCCAAGCTTGAAAACTTTTGGCAAGGCTTATTCCACAGTAACACTTTTGGCTAAATTTCTTGGCTGATCGACATTGCACCCTCGCATTACAGCAATGTGATATGCTAATATTTGCAAAGGAATAACGGACAATATTGAAGAGAGTTCCTCTATTGTGTCAGGAATATAAACAACTTCATTTACCTTTTCAGCAATATGTTTATCCCCTTCTGTGGCAATAGCAATAACAACACCACGCCTTGCTTTAACCTCCTCGATATTCCCCATAATCTTCTCGTAGCTGCGTCCTTTTAACGCTATTACAACAACAGGCATATATTCATCAATCAAAGCAATCGGGCCATGTTTCATTTCTGCTGCCGAATACCCTTCAGCATGAATATACGATATCTCTTTTAATTTTAAAGCACCTTCCAGCGCAACTGGAAATCCGATACCTCTCCCAAGATAGAGAAAATTCCTGGTAGTATAAAATTTCTTGCAAATTTTCATTATTTTGTGTTCGTTTTTAAATACTTTTTCAATTTTTCTAGGCAACAGGTCTAATTCTTTAAGTAAAGACTTCACTTCATCTTTTGATAGTATATAGCGTATTTCACCAAGAAAAATAGATAATAAATAAAGCAACACGATCTGAGTAGTAAATGCTTTCGTGGAAGCAACGCCTATCTCAAGACCTGCTCTGGTATAAATAACACCGTCAGATTCTCTTGCCACCGTACTGTTCATTACATTGCAAACTGAAAGGACTTTCGCTCCTTTAAGTTTCGCCTCTTTTATTGCAGCAATAGTATCTGCAGTTTCTCCGGACTGGCTTATGGCAATAACCAACGTCTTATTATCAATGATCGGGTTCCTATATCTGAACTCAGCAGCGTATTCTACTTCTACGGGAATATGCGCAAACTTCTCGATCATAAACTCCCCGACTAATCCTGCATGCAGTGAAGTACCACAGGCTGTTATTACCACCCGATTAAATTTGGTTAATTCTTTTTTCTCAAGATTAATTCCCGAGAGGTTAATCATTCCCTCCCTCATAAAACTTCTTCCGGCAAAGGTCTCCATTACTGCCCGAGGCTGTTCATGGATTTCTTTGGCCATAAAATGAGGATAGCCTTCTTTTTCTGCAGTCGAAGCATCCATCATAACAGTTACAATTTCTTTCACCAGAGTCTTTCCTTTAATATCTTTAACAACGATACCTTCGGGAGAAATAATTGCGATCTCCTTATCCTCTAAATAGATCACATCACGATTGTACTTAAGTATTGCGGAAATATCCGAAGTAATGAAATATTCATTTTTTCCACAGCCAATAATAAGTGGTGAAGCATTTTTTGCCACTACAATTTTATTGGGGTCTTTCTTTGCGATAACACCAATGGCGTATGTCCCTTCAACTTGCTTTAACGATTCAAGTACAGCTTCCTCTAAATTTCCCTGGAAACTTTCTTCAATGAGATGGGCAAGAACTTCTGTATCCGTATCGGATCGAAATATGTGCCCTTTAGCAATAAGTTTGGATTTTAAGAGGCTATAATTCTCGATAATGCCATTATGTACGAGAACAATTTCTCCCGAACAATCCGTATGCGGATGACTATTATCATGAGTTGTTTCCCCGTGTGTTGCCCATCGGGTATGTCCTAGCCCGATACATCCCTGCATAGTACTGGTTGAGATTACTTTCTCAAGTTCTACAATTTTTCCAACGCATTTTGTAACATTCAGCTTACCTTCGTGCAAAGTCGTAATTCCAGAGGAATCATATCCACGATATTCCAATTTCTTAAGACCATCTATTATCATGTCCACGCAGTCTTTACTGCCTAGATACCCAAATATTCCACACATAGCTTTTTACCTTTCTCTCGAAAGCACTTCAAGTAAACGCCAGAGAAGAATGTTTGTTCCTGCAGCACATTTCTCCGCAAATTCCTGTTGTGACAAACGCTTTCCACCTTTTGGATCACATGAAGCCCGAAAATTACCTATTTTCTTACATACTTCAGCAGCAGGACAATCTTCACAACGCATTACAATATTACTATATTCTGCCCCTCCCATAGGCTTAGGGTTATAGTTTTGAATAGGAGTAACAGATCTAAAGTCTCGTGATATTTCAGGCATGCCTTAAACCCTTTAAGTTCTAAACATTGTTTATCCTAACATAAAGCCCTTTTGATTACAACAGAATCAATTAGTGCTGCTTTTTTCTTTTAATGATCTTAAATTTTCAACAACCTCATGATCATTGTTTATTTGTAATGCCTTTTCCCATACACTTACTGCTTTTGAAGATTCGCCCATATCTTTGTATAGGATACCCATATTTTTTAACGCAATAAAATTATTACTATCTATTTCTATACTTTTATTAAAAAATTCCAATGCTTTAGGAAAATCCTTCTTGGCCACATATATCATGGCCATATTATTATAGGAATCGCTTCCCTGTGGAGTTAAATCCACAGCTTTCCCGATATACTCTATTGCCCGGTCATATTCTTTTTTTTTCAAATAGACTAGTCCTATATTATTATAGACATCACTAAATCCCGGATTGATCCCTAACGCCAAGCTGTAATAACGCAAGGCCTCATCCAGATTTCCTTCGCTAAAATAAATATTTCCAATATTTTTAAAGGACCTATAATCGTTGGGATTATTATTAATGTTATTTAGCAGAATATTAAGTGGCCGGGAAGACTGACCTTTTCCGATGAAAGAATTAAACAATATTATGGAACCTATAAAGAGAACGATAATACAGATACTGATAACTGTTTTCTTATTTTTCATAATGCCCCTTTGCATTAACGGAATCGCATTATATACTGTCAGTTATTATCCAGATGTTTGATCTCGATACAGCCAGTAGGTTTTTGATATTTTATTTATAGTTAGAACAGAAAAAACATTCAAGCACTTTATCGATCATTTAAATTGCAATTAGCTTGTCTCAACACTAGCTATAATAATAAAGTATCATATTAGTTAAATGGTATTCTTTTTTGAATTATAAACATATTTAAGCAATAAGATGATTAAGGCAAAACTACAGGTAACGATATTCGCCCCAATTATAATGAAATCACCTTTATGCAACCCATAGACAAACCAGAGAAATGTTCCGCATACCAGGATAATAAGCATTCCAGTCGAAACATCTTCAAGGCTCTTAGTCTTAAGCCCTTTTATTGCTTGAGGAATCAACCCGCTTGAGGTGAGTACTGCAGCCATTACTCCAATAATTTTGTAAAAAATTTCAATATCCATATTTTAATTCAATGTCCCACCAATAAATCCCTCAATATCAATAACCAGCTCAGTCAGCTCGATCTCGTTATTCTCAAAAATACACTTGAAACGATAACTACCGCCTTTTACTTTGAAAACGCCCTCAGCATCTCCTTCATTATATATGCACTCGCCCTCAAAGCCATAATCTTCCAATGCCTCTGAAATTGCTTCTAGTGTAAATTCATTAATACGAATTCTCATATATTTCTTCTGTTTACCTTCTAATAATGATGCTAACCTTAAATAAAAGAGCAATTCTTTTTGGTACACGCCTATAATACCACACAGGATTTGTCAGGCAAAGCGCATAATATCCCGCCCCCCCAACCTGCGAATTATCTTTCCAAGGCCTCTACACATTTCGCACCACGATGCAAAACTAAGCTACTAGAATTTTTCTTTAACTTGTATTATATTAACTATGAAAAGAGATTTAACATATTACTTCATCAAATATATCCCTCAATATCAGGCTTTACGAAGTTAAAAATCAGGAATAATACTGATTAATTTATTTATTATTTTCCGTTAATATTAAAAATTATAAGTTGATAAAAATTTTTATATAAGAAACTAAATATGTTATTTGATTAGAAGGCACATGGGATTTATGCTAAAAAATCAGAAGAAAAAGAAGGTTATAATTTAAATAATCTATTTAAATTATATAGATTTGTTTAAATGTGTTATAATATAATAAAATATTTTATAAAAGGAGATGTTTGGGTATGGTTGTAAAAAAGAAAACTTTTAAAATCGCTAATACAATTAAAGCAATGAGCCACCCGGCGCGTTTGCAAATTTTAGAAGATTTGATTCCGGCGAAAGATGGGTTCAATGTATCCACGATTCAAAAATTGCTAAAGATACCTCAATCGGCAGTATCACAGCACCTTTCACTATTAAAAACGAGTGGAATTTTAGACTCGAGAAGAAATGGAGTCGAAATATTCTATTATATAAAAGACGAAAAAACTAAAGAGCTTATTGAGCACATACTTTCACTTTAGAAACATGTAACTTATACCAAACAAAACCCCGCTTATTTTTAAGCAGGGTTTTGTTGTATATAATCACATAACAAAAATTATATCCACTTGAATACATTGAGATTATTATATAGAATTACTAAGCAGCGATAAAGAAAGTTTTTATGAAATTAAAAACACTGATATATAAGGGCTACTTAAAAATCCACGAGTTATATGATGCCAAGCTAGCGCACAGGGATAATCATATAAAAATAATACTGGTACTTGCTCTTTTGGCTATCTTTTCATACTTATTTTTAGATGTAAGCGTATCCAAGTTCTTTATGCTGAAAAGAGTCATAAAAGCCAGTGACTTTATGATAGGTTTTTCAAGCCTCGTTACTACTATTATGACAATGGGATTAATTTCTATCTTCCTTTACAGGTATAAAAATGGTCTTAATTTGATAGCTACCATTTGGCTATGCATGTCTTTAGCTTTATTAATAATTGTTATATGTAAAGCTATTTTTATGCGTCCACGCCCATACGAAAGCCTCAACATAACATTTCTAGGCTGGCTCCATTGGGGAAGTTCTTTTCCAAGCGTTGCGGGAATATATTTTGTTATGGTTCCGTTTTTATGGAAATTATGGAAGTATGACATGTTCTTTGCTTTAACCCCATTTATTATCCATTCAATTAGCCGAATATATGTTGGGCAGCATTATCTGAGCGATGTTTTAGCTGGGATTGCTATCGGATATTATATCGGATATGTCTTCTTTATAAAGACGGAATCACGATTATTCTCATAATATTTTCTTTTTGACATTTCCAAAGATATGGTTATTATAACCTCTACATGAAAGGGGGGAACAATAATGACTATCAGGTCCAAACGATCGAAATTTCATTATAAAAAGAATTACGTACTCTGGTTTTTGATGCTGATAATCCCGTTCTTCCTTATTAACGCTGCTGCCTATACCGGCAATTTAGCAATGACCAGCAGCCTTGCGATATTCATAACGATCCTTTCAAAACTGGCACTGATTATCATTACTATTCATTATGCCATCAAGCTTAATATAAAAGACCTTTTGGCAATTGTGCTAGGGCTCAGCACAATACTTCCGCTTATGCCGTGGATAGCACTACTTATCCTCCTTACCAGATAGGTGTATTAGCCAATAACGGGACTTACCATATACTTGATCCTGAATTGTCTAATAGCTTACTTCGTAAGACATTTCACGATTTCGTCAATATACATTCGATGATAATCTTTATTCGGATATTCTTTATTAATAAGGGGACTTACGAAATTATTCGGATCTATATCTTGAAAATATAATTTTTTACACCCTAAAACTAGTCGAGCTTGTTCAAAATATACAGCCTTTGTCGAACCTTCGCCGGGAAGCAGTTTAATTTTAATCTGCTACTTTTTTTACATATTTAATTATATTGACAATAAAAGAGGTATCATTGAAATATTCCAAGGCTTGATCAAAATCTGATAACCGATGGAAAACTCTTGCCGCAAAAAGTTCTCTATTATAAGAAATTGCGATATACATTTTTGACCCGCTGAAAGAAATATTTATTTTTTTCTTGGATGCTGCCGCATAGTCGGAAACTCGTTCCCTAATACCCATGGATATTTCGCTTTCGAACACTCGGGCACAGTCTATCGAAAAAAAGCCACCCTTGAATAGCGAGAGACACACTGCCGCGCGGTCTTCGCCATCCATCGGGCCAGATTTATTCGGCGTATAAATTTCCGAGAACTCTAACTGACAATCGTTAATAGTTCCGTTAACCAATCCGAGACCTTTCAAACAGGCAACATGCTTCGAGAAAAGTCCCCACTGTCGAAAAGTTTTGATGTCTATCGATCTATTTATTCTATAGGTGAGGTTTTCGTCTACGAAGCTACTTATGCGGCTCATCATTTTATCTTTATATCCGGACGCATAATTTGCACTCGAAATAATTGAGTATAAAAATGGTATCGCGATTATACTCATCAAAAACGGGAAAAAAGCGGCTACAAGAAACAATTTGGCATTCAAAACAAGCCAGAAAGATACACCCAGCAAGCCCATTAGAATTACAAGAAGAAAAACTATATTGCGAACAAGAGCACTTCGCATTCTCTCGAATACCAGGATCTCTTTATTCAAACTTTCGTAATAAAACGTGCTGAACTCTCGCTCGGTCTTCATAAAAAAATTCCTCATTAAAATCAATCTAAGCGACTTCACATGCTAAGCAATAAAAATCAGTAACCCTGATTGACGAAGGCACCTGCAATCTCGTTCAGGCTGGGTTGCGTTTTCTCCTGCGTAAAAATAATTCTATAATCCCACCAAAACCAAAAATCCAGGCCAGAGCCTTAACAAACCAACCGAACACAGGAACTAATCCAACGAGCCAGAGAATTATGAGTCCCAACAACGCTTCCCAGATAATTGCCCGACTTTTCATATTAAATGTTACGAGAACCTTCTTTCCGATGAGCGCAGCAACGGCTATATACCCAGTGACAAAAACAGCTACGATTAACAACAACTCTAAGGGGACCAGAAAAATGCCGATAATAGATATAATTAACATTAACGTAAGCGGCATTATTAAAATAATCCCCAAAACCCCGTACAAGAAGGATTCCCTGGGACTGGACTCGACAAGCAAGGATATTTCGCTAATTTGACGGGAAAAAAGTGCAATTATCATTAAAGCCAAGGCGATAAACCCGATAAAAGTAACAAGCGAAAATATGCCTAACCCCCAAAGCCAACCATACCAATTTTTGTGATTCGAAGCCATCCCCGGTACATCCACTTCTACAATCTTCCCAACTATCTTTGAACCAGAAGCTCTTTCAATGATACCGCCGACTGAAACAATGTCTTTCCCTATTACCGCCTTTGGCCCCAGCGCAATTGATCCGCCAACTGCGACTGCACTTTCTTTTACTGAACCATTCAGCGTAATGTGCCCGCCAATAACCACAACGTTGTTAAGTGTAGTACCCTCTTTAACGACAACATCTTTCCCAAACTTTACGATATCCCGTTCTTCCGTCCATGCACCAGTGCAAACAAAGCAAAGAAAAACCAGTATATAGGAATAGCTTAGCCATTTACTCATACTCCCACCCCCTTCGGTTACAAAAATGATTGAAATAATTACTACTGATATATAATTCTCTCTATGGTTTGATTTAATACCCGCCTGATAGCATCCATTGTTTAAACCAAAAGAAAAACTTTAACTTTATCCACGGAAAAACTCTCTTCCGATAATTACATCATAATTGCCACATAAATGAGGTTCTTAATCGATGCCATTATATATTATTTTTTAATATTCGCTACTATTATTTGAACGACCTGTGTAGCAGGTGATTTGCCGGTTTCCATATCTGTTACCCTGAAATAATCTAAGTTAGTAAAATCAATGCTTGAAATGAACAAATATTCTGCCGAAATTTTTGCTGTCTTTGTCGATCCGGTGATAGAGCCTTTTGATATGGGGGAGATTGAGAAACCTCAATACTGATTTCTTTAGTTGTCCGCTTCCTTTTCCAGGGATAATTTCAATGAGGCTTATCTTTTTTTCTATAGCTTCATCGATAATGCGGTTCAATTCCGCATCAATCATGGAGCCTTTGTTATAGATATCATGAAGGTCTAATTTCAATTTTGCCATAGAATATACAAAGCCCTTTCCGTATAAAAAACTGCATATCTTTATCCATTATTATTTTTCTCTGACTCATCTTTATATCTTCGTCCGAATTGATTCCATACGGCGATGAATAAAGATCCAATAAGCGGCCCGATTAAGAAGCCTATTAATCCAAACCATATAAGCCCGCCAATAGTGGTTAATAAAATCAGTGCCGGGTTAAGCCCGATTCTATTTCCAAGCAATTTTGGTTTGACAATATTCTGTATAAAATTGGGAATAACTAGAGATAGGATAATAAGACCTATTCCTGATATATAATGACCAATAATAATCTGAAAAATCCCAACCGGCACATAGACGAGGCCAGAGCCACCTGCTGGGATGATAGCAGCAACAAACATAACCACACCCCAGAACGCAACTGAAGGTATGCCAAAAACAAAAAAAACGATGCTCCCAATAACAGCTTCAATCAAACTTATAATAAATGCACCTTTTATCGTCCCATCTGTTACCCTAACAGTCTCTTGCAACAGCTCATCTTCATCTTCATCATTAAGAGGACTAATGTTTCTAATTTTTATTAACAAAGCTTCCCCGTCAACAAACAAAAAGTAAAGCAATAATAATATAATAAAAAAATGAAAAACGACATAATATATATTAGAAAGTGTACTTTGTAAAAAGCCCAGCATATAATTAGCAAGCTGAGGAATCCCCTCTGATACCTTTTGTTGGAGGTTATACTTATACATTAAGTCAACCCCTTGTCTAAGTACTGGAATTTGTTGTGTTCGCTGCCTCAGCCCTTCGGAAGATAGGGATTGCTGAATTTCTGGCAATCTTTCTTTAACCGTAGAAAACGCGTGAATTGCTTCAGTAGAAACTATATAGCCAACAACAAAAAGAGGAACGACAATCACCAGGAACGTTATGGCCACAGTCATAACAGAAGCAGCACTTTTATTGTTCTTGAATTTTTTCTGAAGCCATTTGAAAACTCCCCAGAACTGATTAGCGAGTATCGATCCGATGAGAACATCAATGATAAAGGGAGAGATCACTCGATAGAAAGCTAGTGTTAAAATAACAAGCAGGATGAAAAAAAACCAATCGGGCATTGAGTATTTACGCATTTAATTCCTCCTAAATTATTATAATTTCCTATGAAGCATTTTGCGATAGATTGAGAATATTTTCAACTAAGTTATTTGATAAAATAAATGTCACGTTGGTGGAAAGTAACGGATTCTATAAATTCCCGGATACAGTAACAACAAGAGGCTTGAAACATATTCACGAACTAGTAAACATGAGACGACGTGGACATAGGGAGGTTATGGTCTACCTTATACAGAGAAACGACGGAACGATCTTTAAGCCAGCAGAGTCTATCAATGTAAATTACGAGATGGCATTAAAAAAGGGCTTATCTTGAAGTGTTTGAGATATTACCATATCTAGCTAACGTTACCCCAGAGAACATCCAGCTCATCAAAAAAATAACTTTTGAACTGTGAATTTAAGGAAACCCAAAGTAGCCATCCTCGCTAAATCTCGTCTTTGTGATGCTTAATTATCTTACCCTTTACCATGAAAACGATATCTTCACAAATATTGGTTGAAAGATCGGCAATACGCTCCAAATTGCTGGAAATCCGCAATAAATGCAGAGCACGCTCGATGGTAGTGTTATCCGAGGTCATATAGGTAATAAGTTCCCTCATAATCTGGCTGCGAAGGTTATCAACGTCGATGTCCGTTTCGCACACCTGTCGTGCCAATTCCGCATTTTCATTAATAAAGGAATCGATACTGTTACGCAGCATGGTTGTCGTGATCTCTCCCATCCTTGGGATATCCATATAAGGCTTAATGACCGGTCTCTCAATGAGATATAACGCGCTTTCAGCTATATTGACCGCATGATCGGCCATACGTTCAAGATCGTTGTTCATCTTTAAGACCATAAGAATAGTTCTCAAATCCCTTGCTCGCGGTTCATATTGAGCAATCAAGGTAGTACATATTTCGTCTAACTCCAGCTCAAAATTATTGGCCTTAGTCTCATTTTCTTCTATTATTTCCGTTAAAACATCTTTGTCCTTATTAACCAGGCCTTTAATTCCTTTTTCGATCATTGATTCTACCAGAGTGGCATATTCAATGAGTTCTTTTTTTAATGATGTGATCCTATCGTTTAACATTACTTCCTCCTATAGCCGATTACCAAATAAATAGTAATATATTATAACATAAAAATCTATTTACTAGCCAAACTTCCCTGACAAATATTCTTCTGTTCTCTTGTCTTCAGGCACAGTAAATAACTTCTGGGTTGTACCGAATTCTACGAGCTCCCCTAAAAACAAAAAGGCTGTATAGTCGGATATTCTCGCAGCCTGGGCAATATTGTGAGTAACAAGAATAATCGTTACCATAGTATTGAGCTCTGAGATCAATTCTTCGATATGCGCAGTTGCTTTCGGGTCTAATGCCGATGTCGGCTCGTCAAGAAGCAGCACGTCAGGGTTCATGGCAAGCGCTCGTGCAATGCATAATCGCTGTTGCTGACCACCTGACAAAAATGTTCCTTTTTTGTGAAGGAAATCTTTTACTTCCTCCCAAAGGGCAGCTTTCTTAAGCGATTCTTCAACGATCCTATCTTTATCGATCTTATTTATTTTTATACCGTTCAATTTATAGCCGGCGATGACATTGTCATAAATACTCATGGTAGGAAAAGGATTGGGACGCTGAAATACCATCCCGATCTTTCTCCTTACATTGATAGGGTTAAGTTCGTAGAGGTCTTCATCATGCAACAATATATGCCCGGAACTGGTCGTGTTCGGCGTTAGTTCGTGCATCCGGTTAATGCATCGGATAAGTGTCGTTTTTCCGCAACCGGAAGGTCCCATGATTGCCGTAACCATATTGGTAGGAAACGACATATTAATATCTTTCAATATTTGATGGTCGCCAAATCCTGCACAAAAATTTTTGATCGTTAAAACTGGACTTTCCATTTTTTTGTCACCACTTTTGCAATAAAATTTAGTATTAATACTAATAAAACTAATACAAGCGAAGCTCCCCAGGCGGCACTAAGCCAATCCTCGTAGGGACTTGTCGCATAATTAAATATGAGCGCCGGTAATGAGTTAACCGGTTTCATAATATTCGTATTCATATACGGGCTTCCAAAAGCAGTAAATAATAGCGGTGCCGTCTCTCCGGCAACTCGTGAAATACTAAGAAGAATCCCTGTTACTATGCCGCTTATTCCAGTTGGCAAAACGACTTTAAGGATGGTCCTGTAATAGGGGACCCCCAACGCTAACGAAGCTTCTTTCAATGATGTGGGAATCAGCTTAAGAGTCTCTTCTGTAGATCGAACAATAATCGGCAACATTAGCATTCCAAGTGCGATACCTCCCGACAAGGCCGAAAATGAACCTATTTGTACGACAATCCATATCCAGGCAATAATTCCAATAACGATAGAGGGGATGCCCTGCAATACCTCAGCACATAATCTCACTATATAGGGAAGTTTCCCGGACTTATTCTCAGCCAGATAAATACCGATCCCGATACCTAAAGGCATTGATAGAATGCTCGCTATACCGATAAGAATAAATGTTCCGATAATAGCATTCGAGATACCGCCCCCGGTCTCACCGACGGGCTTAGGCAACTGAGTAATGAAATCCAGGCTCAGGACCCCGAATCCATTTTTAACAATGTAAAAAAGGATAAACAGCAAAGGCAAAATTGACAAAAAAGAGAAAAATATTACAATTGATAAAAATATCTTGTCTTTTACTAATCGACTATTTACGCCATTTTTCATCATACTATACCTCGACACTAAACTTCTTAATAATATATTTCCCAATAATGTTAATTATCATCGTTACAATAAAGAGCAGGAGCGCCATTTCTACCAGACTTGCCAAATATAAGTTGTCTGCCGCTTCTGCGAATTCATTCGCGATTGCACTCGCCATTGTATTGGCAGAGGCAAAGATGGAAGTAGGGAGATAATTAGCATTCCCGATTACCATGGTAACAGCCATCGTCTCGCCGAGAGCCCTTCCCAGTGACAATAACAGCCCCGCCAAAATACCTGAACGGGCATATGGAATAACAACATATCGAATAACTTCGAATTTGGTTGCCCCCAGAGACAATGCCGCTTCTTTCAGATCAGTCGGAACGAGATTAATAACCTCACGGGCTAATGCTGAAGAGTAAGGGACAATCATTATCGCCAAAATCAAGGCCGCAGTAAATATTCCAACGCCATAGGGTAAGACACCGAGCTTTATTTCCAATGCGCGAACTACCGGAACCAGTACAAATAACCCCCAAAACCCGTAGATTACCGACGGGATTCCTGCTAATAGCTCAATCGCGCTCCTAAGTAGACCCGAAACAAATCCTTCTTTATAGTATTCTCCAAGAAAAATCGATATTGAAAGTGAAAACGGGACAGAAATTAAAAGGGCTAAAAAGGAGGTAAGAAGAGTTCCTACGAAAAATGGCAACGCTCCAAATTCGCCAGATACCGGGTCCCAGATCTGGTTATAAAAAAATGACAGTCCCAGCTTCCTGATCGAAGGCATCGACTGGACCAGAAGCGTAACGAAAATAGCTAATAGCAAAACAACCATAAATATTGCCGCGATGTAAAGTATTCCTCGGAACACACCATCAGGATTACCCGTTATGTTTTTATTTACCTTAGCTTTTTCCATTATTGATTTTCCTTCTAGCAACTGACCGTTAGCCATATCGTTTTCCTTAGTATCATAATTATAAGCAATTTGTCTATTATGGCCCCTGAATCCCATAAAGGGGACTAACAATGCTAATTTATAACAACTTCTTCCCGTTATAGGTCATTGTTTTAAGCACATTTTCTGCCTTCAATAGCGCTGACTTGGATAGCGGAGAATAATCGAGGGGCTTCGTATACTGCTGTCCTTCGTGGATCATCCACCAGAGTAGTTTCGAGGTTTCTTGCGCTTTCGCAGCTGATCTGCCCTCATAATTCTGTTCTGCGTATACCAGTATCCAGGTGAATCCGGCAATAGGATAGCCATTCTTAGCTGCAGTGTTAGTAATGGATATTCTCGTATCGTCAGGCATCTTGGTATCGGCTGCTACACTTACGCTCTCAATCGACGGTGCAATGAAACTGCCGCTGGAGTTCTGCACTTTACCTATCGGCAACTTATTCTGAAATGCATAGGAGTATTCAACATAGCCAATGCTGCCAGGAACCTGTCTAATAAGTCCGGCTACGCCTGCGTTACCTTTTCCTCCGAGTCCTATCGGCCAGTTAACGGACTTACCTACACCAACCTTGGTTTTCCATGCGCTACTAACTTTCCCTAAATAATCAGTAAAAATTGCAGTAGTCCCGCTTCCGTCCGAGCGATGCACAACAGCAATAGCAATATTAGGCAGCTTTATGCCCGGATTCACTTTTTGTATAAGCGGATCATTCCATTTATTAATCTTTCCTAAAAATATTCCTTCGATAATTACCGGAGTAAATTTGAGTTCAGGTTTACCGGGAAGTTCATAGGTCAAAGCAACTCCGCCTAAACAGGTAGGCACATGCAGAACTTTTCCCGGCATGTCTTTCAATTCGGCATCTGAGAGAAAAGCATCGGAACCGCCAAAATCGACAGTCTTGTTCTTGAGCTGTCTAATTCCGCCGCCGGACCCTATTGATTGATAATTAACCTTAATTCCTTTTGAAGAAGAGTATATATCGAACATTTTCGAGTATAATGGATACGGAAACGTCGCACCCGCACCAAGCAGCTCATTCGTTGCGCCGTAACCAAAACTTGCGAGGGAGAAAAACACACCTACCATAACCAGAAGCTTCTTTATACCCATCATTGTCTCCTTTTCTTTTATTCGGCATATATTCAAATGAATCATAAACAGCAGAAATTGTTATAAGCAATGTCTGTCGAGCTATATATCGCACATTATTTTATTAATGTAAATTTTCAATAAAGCCTACTTTTTTAGTCGCTTATTTATTAATAATATTTTTTTCCCGTTAAGCAAAAATAAATTAATTGTTAAGTTTGTGTTAATATTTTTCCTAAAAAGCAGATAATAAAATTTATGGAAGTTATCATCACCGATACCTCACGATGGAGTAAAAAATGGAGTAAGAAAATTCTGCAACAATAATAATATTTACACGATAAACAAAGTAAACCTGATTGGAAGAGGGGGAGTATGGTAGTTATTATTTATTATAAAACAATAGCAACGCCTAAAGAATTGTATCCGTTCTCTTTTGCAAAAAAAGTTAGTGTTTATAAAGAGATGACACAAGATCTCTTTTATAGAAAAGGATTATTAAAAAAATTAAAAATAGATTTTGGAGATTCCATAATCACCGGGTCCTATCTTGCGATGCTAGATTGGATTGGGAAAGAAAATCAATCGTATACCATGAACGCCTTCATCGGATTAGTACTGCTAGAATCTGTATCTCTAGCAATAACCAGTACGATTGCCGCCAATAACCGAGATAATGCTGAAATGCGAACAAGAATGGGAACAGCTGATGCCCAGCACCAAATGAACTATTGTAAAAAGCTCATATGGTCAGGATTGATCGACCTTGGAATGTCAGCGACCTTAATCGCCGGAGGATTGTATTCATTTAGAACAGGGTCTATCCTCTCTTGCTTATTAGCCATGGGAACCTATAAGTTTCTTGATAAATTTAACCAGATTTATGCGGATGGACTCTGGTCTAGCCTCAAGTTTTCTATAGGGTCAAAGCAAACAAAACAATATCAGCTGAACATGAAAAATACAGTAAACGCTATAGAATATGGTTCAGGAGAACTCATTTATGGCGCCGGATCATTTTTGGTATTTCATGCACTGACAAACATTGGAAACAGTTCTGGGTTAAAGTACCCGCTATGGTTTGTTGCCTCGGGAATAGGCGGGGCTCTAATGTTCTGGTCAAAATTCCAAATCTATAAACTGATGAAAGACCATAATGAAGTCCCTACAACAAATATAAAAGTCTTGTTACCAGAAGATCATGCTCAGCTACCTCTTCTGCCAAAACCTGCAAACCAATAATAAAATCGATTCAAAAACTGATCAGATCTGTTCTTGATCGATGAGACTGAATATTGAAATATGGGATTGTAGAGGGGGCATTTCTTTTGAATTCAGGAAAAAAATCTTTGATAATCAGCAACTGAGCTGTTCGTAATAATCCGCTACAACTCTTATCGTTATTACTGTTAAAAGAAAAATAATAATATCAACCACCTCCTTCTTATTTATACCTTATTCTCATTCCTCTAATTAACAATAAACTATTTTCGTTAAGAGCGCTTATTGATCAAAATTAAGTTTCTGTTAAGATTCACCCAGATAATTTTTCTCAAATTTCTGTGTTTTTTTGGATAAAAGATTTACGATTTGCTCAGATAAATCTATACTTATCAATAAATACCTGATTCATTGTATAAAGCTGAGGCAGGTATTTAGCTTTTTTTATTTAACTGACAGATTAATGGCTTTCGATGTCCGCCTTAGCCGGAGCTGAGGGAGATGCATTATTGTCATTCTGGTTTGACAGCGGCAGCGTTAAAGTCGGAGCCGGCTTACTTGGTTTATTTCCCCATAGCCACTTCCATGTGTTCTTAGACCATCGCACTAATTTATCGCCCCATCCATTCGGTTGATAATTATTTACTAAAACACTCGAAACATTGTTCTTAACCTTATCATACTTAGGTCCCAGAGATATGTTATCTAGTTTTTCATCCGCATTAAATGCATCATTGATCTTATATTTGGAATCCAGATATCCTTGTTTTTGCAAAATATCCCGTATCTCCGCCGACTCTTGATCATTGATTTCGCCTTTTTTTATGAAAGCGTCAGGAGTGACCGGCTGATCAATCGTTTTTTTCGAAGAGGGAGCTGGAGCATAATCGTAGGTATCTACAGTGCTTGTATCTTCAGGAACTACAGAAGTATCCTCCTGCCATTCAGTTTTTTTTTCAGCTTCCGTTATAATTTCCGATAAGGTTTTGCCTTGAAAACTGCATTCAGAAATAATTCCATTTTGCTTTTCCATAATATCAAATACTTTATCTGGAGCTTTCCTGGTGCCACCTTCAAAATCTCCAACGTATTCATCGATAGTATTAAGCAGTTCCTCATATTTTTTGTTTACTTTACCTTTATTATCGAAAAGACCGTGATCGCCTTGCAGTTCACTTTTGGACGGCAATATCAATTCTTGTCCGGCTTTTAACTTGGTGAAATCATAAATGCCATTTACGTTGGCTATCCACAAAGATAAGTATATTATATTTTGTCCAATAGCTTGTATTGAGTTGTCTTCAAGAACTTTCTTTGAAACCAGCCAATCATTTCCATCTTTACCCAGAATTGCTCTGTATTCACTTAGGTTACTATTACCGATTATCTCAAATTTGCCATTATTTAATTCATCTGCAGGTTTTTTACCTGTTTCGACTTGGTCCGCAGAAGACATTGTTACCGATTTATCTTGGGCATCACTATCATATTTATTATTGTTCCCTGTTGTGTCGGACACTGGAGTTTTCAAATTGTCATAGACATTTTTCCCATTTGCATTCAAGGTATTCAGAACATCGTAGAGTGTCTTTGCTTCTACCTTACTAAAATCAACGATTCCATTTTGCTTGTTAACGAATTCAAAACCTTTTATCGGTAGAATTCTTTTTCCGTTTACAAAATTTCCGATACTTTCCTCGATTTTAGTTAGAATTAGCACGTATTTTTTATTAAGGTTACCATCATTATCAAAAAGTCCATTCACTCCCTTTAGCTCAGCTCGAGTCGGCAGCTTTAGATCTTGATTAATTTGTAATTTCGTAAAATCGTAAATACCATTTATATTCGCCAACCACAACGACAGATATTTAATATTTCCAATTGTTACAGGTATATTATTAGATTCCAGCACCTCTTTAGCAATTTCCCAGACTGTCCCGTTCATATAAAGGGTTGCTTTGGAATCTGCATAATCTATTGTACCGCTTATATTAACATTCTTAACTGCCATATTCTTTCCTCCATTTTTTTTTATATCTAAGAATACTTGCAAATAATAAAGTTTAAATATTTTTTTTATTAGTTTTGTGTTAACCTTGGATAATTTTTTTTCAAATTCCGTAACTGGGATGGAACAAAATGATAATCGAATAGAAATTTTAACGAAATACACAATAATTGATCAACTTTTAACAGATTTTTCATCATTAATTAATAATTCCGCTCTATAATTCTAAATAGAAAAATTGTTACAAGGAGAAAAACAGATGTTGAATGTTAGCAATGTAGATAACATTAATATGTTAGGGCAATTCAAGCTCGAATGGCTGAACGTATTGAATGAAGTGAAAGAAAAGATAAGGCATAAAGCTGCTCCTGTTTCGCAGAAGACCTATGGAAAAGGGTTAGCGCCAATTTTTTTTGCAGCGTTGCTTGAGCATAATAGAGGGATTGAAGTATCCGAATATATGCTTAAGGTATGCTGGCCGGATGAGGTCCCGGAAATATTCGACCTGATACTTCCTCCTAATAGGACTGAAGAAATGATTTTGTTAGCCATAGAAAAATGCGCCCCGGAATTGATTATAGAAGTATATCTTAAGCTATATCCTAACAAAATGTCGTCACAAATAATTATCGATGCAGCCTTAACCAAATGTCCGGATACTATACTGGATGAAATGTTAGGATTACTTTATTTTTCATAAGTGTTTCTTGAAATCCGAATACTTGCTCTTTAAAATTTCTTTAATCTTCTGGTATTTAGGGTTCAGGTCCGGGTCATCAAAGACTGTAAAAATATTATTTTGCAACATGAACTTAACAAGCTCATTGCTCTTTTCAAAATCAACTTTTCTGATTACTTTTTTTAATGCTGCAGCTCCAAGCGGCGCTTTGTACCATATGTACATAATGTCCAGAAGAGCAATTTTTTTCTTATTGATGTCTGTTTCTGTAAAGAATTTTTCCAACAGGTTTTCGAATTCATGATTACGATTTTTCCAGAACTTGAGATATTTCATGCTGCCTTCTATTACTCCGGCAACAGAATCGCTCCACATTTTGTTCTGGACAACTACCGGCACTACCGGACCCCATATCTGGTACCCGATAGAAGCAGGGATTGCGCTAAGCAGGGACCTGAAAAAGTTGAACCTGGAAGTTTGCAGATGGAATCCTCGAAGCAGGTTGTGTGAGAATATATATGCGCCATTGACCAGACATAACCCGATGAATTTGGCAGACTCTACAAACATGGTTGGATTTGGCCCGAGTAAATTACTCAGACCATAATCAACAAGTTTTAATATGGGAATGGATAGCCCGGTAAAGAACAGGTCATTACTAGCGTTTTTTAAATCAAAATTTCTGATTTGCCAGTTCCTTGGGTTAATTCCCTTACTACCTATCATATCTGCTAAAAAATTCCTGGCAAAAGTTATTCCAAACCATAGGGCAGTATACTCGCCTACGCTATAGCTATAAAAAGCTGTGGCTATCGCCAGCCCTGCGCCGACGACAGCAGCCAGCCTCATTATTGGGTGCGGGTGCAGAAGTAATGTTTTTAACGGCAGTTTGTTAACTAAAGGGTTTGCTTCTGTATTAGCTTCAGAAACGCTGCCAAGCGTATATATCTGGTTCTGGATCCCAGCCGCGCCTGCGCATTTATATGCGCCTTTTGGCTGAACTGATTTGCTGGTATTATTGTCATATTCGACATTAAAGGGCAGATTCCCGGCAAATTGATAATTCGCGGATGGGTAGCTTTGCTGTTTGTTCATGTTCAATGGGATTCTATGTAATACTCTATCTTCATTAGCTCCATCAGCAGATTGCGGCTGTCTCAGGTAGAAGCCCATTCCCGGAATATTCGCGGGGTTATAACCATTAGTGTCAGATCCGAATGTAGAGGTGATATAATATTGGGGAGTTTTTAGGCTATTAATAAATTGGTCTATCCTGGCCGAGTCAAGTGAACTACGATAGATTTGTAATAGTTTTTTCTTGAGCTCGCTATACTTGCCTGTATTTATATCGTTAATAATAACAACAAGTTCATTAAGGTCTTTAGTATTAACATAATTATTAAAATACAACCTGGTATTATATATTTCTATGCCTTGAATAAGAGGAAAATTATCTATTATATTATCCATAGTTTTTTTAAGTCCGAGTGTGAGAGGCTGGGCCATGACAATGTGACAGCCGGATTCTTTTAGTGCTTGCAAGTGCTGTTTGAAATCCGGTATCTCAGTATCATAATCATATTCATTTTTTTTGCTGAAATATCTGTCTGTCTGGTCATATACGTTGAATTCTTTCAACGCATTTTTTGTTTTCATTAATAATTCTTCAATTCCCTTAACCTCTTGTGTGGTTGCCTGGTGTTTTTTCCGCATTTCTTTTTCTGACCGGAGAAGGTTTTGAAGATAAGCTATCCTATGGACGGATATAGCCTTGAATCTTTTTTCGAGAAGGATACCGGCATGCACTCGGGAATAGGTTCCGCCTTGCAGGTTGATTGCTGCCATATCGATAAAACTGAGAGGAAGCATACATAGTTCAGTCCTGTATTCAAAGCCTTCATTAAAAAGTGGCAGGTAATATTTATTGAATCTTTCCAGATGTCTGCTTACCTGATCATTTTTTGCGGCTGAATGCTTATTCAATACTTCAAGGAATCCCTTTAGTTCAGGGGAATTAAGCGTATCCTTATAATCTTCAATAGTATTACAATTAGGGAAATACAGCAGGTAATTGGTCCTGTCGTTCGTTTTCCCTTCACTGAACTCCAGACAGAAATTGACTTTGATACCCAATATCTTACTCGCTTCAAGTCCCGGGTTAATCCCGTCCATATTCAGATCGTTCGTGTGGGATATTGTGATAGAAGATAGGCCCTTAATAAAAGCATCAAGTATTAATTGAACTGTAGATTTCCTCCCGGTATTGCAGCTGTCATAGACCCGGTCATCCCAGGCAAAGCCTATATCCTGGAGCGCTACGTTCTCAGGCAGTTCGATCAGGTTAAGCTTTTTCAGCAGGGCTCTGATCACGTTAGGTTTCCCGGTATATGCCTTTTTGAATAAATCTATATATTCGAGCAATTTTTTCGGGTCATTCTGATATCTGATCGTTTCTTTTATCAGGGCTATCAGAACTCTTGAAGTATTAAGTGGCATTTTATAATTATTATTTTTTAGCTGGCTTAATAATATCTTTAATGATTCCAATATCTCTTCAGGTTGGGAGGAGCCGACACCTTGTATTATTTTTTTGTAATTCCACGCTCCTATTACATTAAGTGGTAATACTTCTCTGATGAATCCATTCGGGTCAGAGTCAATAAGCTTTCCGCCTGGGTCCTTCCTGATCTCTTCCGCTTGGCGGATGATCTTGGGATCGCAAAACAAACTGGTCCCACCCCGAATCCCGGGGTCGCGGCATATCCGCTCATCACCAGCTACCATTTTTCTAGAAAGAATAATTCCTGCCATTTGTACTCCTTTTACTGTCTTTCTCCTTTCAGTGTACTTGCCAAGTCTTAATGCTGAATAAAAACAGTGTTGATTTTCGGTTAAGGAACAAAGGCTGCCGGATTATTAATTAAATGTACGGGCACAGGCGCTGTGCCCCTACCAAGATAAAAAATTAACTGAAAATTAACCTCACTCTTTTTTGTACTTAACACAAAATTGGTTCAATAAGGGTAAGCATTCGATTTAAAGAATAACTTTGAGAGGAGGGGGTAATAACACAGCGTATTGATATATACATATAGGATTAGAGTTAACAAGTTTATTAGATTTTATTGAAATAAAAATTTAGGAGGAAAATTTAAATGAAAGTAAGAGTTTTAGCAACAACACTAATAGGATTAGTAGCTGCGAGCAGCGCGTTTGCCGGAGAATTATCAGTAAAAGGCACTTATACAGACCTTTTGGCAACAGGGGGTAAAAATGTTGCACAAAAATATACTTACGGCAAAGGCCGGATTAATTTCAAACTGAAAGCAAACGATCAAACTGCATTCGTAGTTGAGAATAAACTGGAAAGCGCTATGGCTATAGATTATGTTTATGCTGATATCGCCATGTTTGATAGCAAATTAAGAATTGGTACTGTCACTGACGGAACAGCAGGTTTTAGCGGAGGTATCTATCAGTCACCGGTTTTTCAGGCTTTAACAAGGACCAAGGATAACGGTGTCGCATATTACACGAAGTTCGATAACTATAATATCAGCTTGGTTAACATGACAGCATTAGTTGATGGCAACCAGAAAAAAGTATATGCCGCGAAAGTTGATACAAAAATCGATAACCTTACACTAGGTGGCATTGTGAAATATGCAGGGCAGAAGAATACAGCCGGCGATGATGTTTCCGGTCTGGCAACCGAGTTTGAGGCTTCATATAAGATAGGCGATGCTAAATTATCCGGTCAATATTACGTGGACCTGAGTGATAAAGCTGCCAGGATTTTCGACTACAAAGGAAAAGCCGGTGTTAATAATACTACTTACAAAAAGGAATCTTTCCTTGGATTATTTGGAGAATACAGTCTTGCTGGCGTAACAGGTGTTAGCGGACTTGGCGTGTATGCCGATTATATCATGGCCATGAACAATGACACAAAAACACAGTGGGTAAATACAACGAAGGCTGAGCAAGGTGGTCTTGCTGGAGGGACTCAGTCAAGATTAGCAATTGGCGGTAAACTTGATATAAATAGCGTATCTACTCTGTTTGCAGAAGTTGTTAGCGCTACACCAAAGAGTGGCGATGTTGTAGGTAGCTCATATATTGGCGCTCAGGTTAAGTTCTAATATCATAGAAAAGTTGTTGATAATTAAAAGGAGAACAAAATGAAAAAAATAATAATTGGATTGTTAGGCGTAGTAATGATGGCAAGCGCAAGCTTTGCGGCAGGAAATAATGAGCTTCTGGGTGCTGGAGCGACGTTCCCTTATCCTCTGTACGCAAAGATGTTTGATGTATACAACAAAGAAAAAGGAATTAAGGTCAACTACCAGTCGATCGGTTCAGGTGGCGGCATCAGACAGCTTACCAGCATGACTGTAGATTTCGGAGCTTCAGATGCGTATCTGACAGATATGGAAATGTTGGACATGCCTGCTAAGACCCTGCATATACCGACTTGTCTTGGTGGTGTTACACTTGTTTACAATTTGCCTGGAAACCCAGAGCTCAAGTTCACTCCGGAACTTATCGCGGATATTTTTCTTGGAAACATAAAAAATTGGAATGACAAAAGGATCGCTAAGGTTAATCCGGGAGTCCAGCTACCGTCCTTTCCACTAGTAGTAGTTCATCGATCAGACGGCAGCGGCACAACATCCATCTTCACTGATTATCTAACAAAAGTAAGCAAAGAGTGGAAAACAGAAGTCGGCGCAGGCAAGGCAGTAGGTTGGCCATGCGGACTTGGAGGTAAAGGTAATTCCGGTGTTGCAGGGCTTGTAAAGCAGACGCAAGGAAGCTTTGGTTATGTTGAATATTCCTATGCACTACAGAACAAAATGCCAATACCGGCAATCAAGAATTCTTCAGGTGTTTTTGTAGAGCCCTCTATTGAGTCAGTAAGTGCTGCTGCAGAAGGTAGTATACCTGCAGATACAAGAGTTTCTATAACAAATACCTCCGCGAAAAATGGATACCCAATTGCGGGGTTTACCTGGCTACTGGTTTATCAGGACCAGAACTATAAAGGAAAGAGCATGGAAGAGGCACAGAATCTTGTTGGCCTGTTAACCTGGATGACCCACGAAGGTCAGCAGTACGCAAAACCACTCGATTATTCTCCACTATCAGCGGGAGCGGTAAAGAAAGTAGAAGAAATTATCTCAAGCATCAAATATGCAGGAAAAAAAGTTCTATAACGTAAGAACCTTACGTTGACCGATTCTCCTAGATTGCCTCCGGTAACTTTGTTGCCGGAGGTCTTATCTTTTTTTTAACATGGGATGTTAAACTGCACTTTGTTTAGTGGGTCATAGATGTTGATTATTAGTTATTTTGTGATTTTAATCTGAAGGGATTTCTTATCCATCTTCTGCAAAATGTGAACAAAAAAAACTGGAAAAACCAGATTCTCGTAGCTTATCGTTTTATTTTTTTGTTATGTTTTCTGGCTTGCTTATAGGCACCCAGAGAACCCATCATGTCAATCATTTTTAGTTTTTCTAATTGACCTGAAGTCATCTTTTTTTTGCGCTCTTCAAATAATATTTCACGCTGTAGTTTTTTATAATTTGTTAATCGTTCGATGGATAATGTGCCATTTGTTATTGCGTCTCTAACTGCGCACATCGGTTCTGCCTCATGTTTGCAGTTATCAAAATGACATTGTTCTTCCAATTCTTCAATATCTGAAAAAGTCATCGATAGATCTGAGGCAGCAATCTGTATCTCTCTCATTCCGGGATTATCAATAACAACTCCACCTTCCGGCAATACAATAAGCTGTCTGTGAGTTGTTGTATGTCTGCCTTTTCCATCATCTTCCCGTATTTCTTTCGTGGCTAATATGTCTTCGCCAATGAGTTTGTTAATCAGAGTAGATTTTCCAACACCTGAGGAACCGATGAACGCCACAGTATTTCTTTTTTTTATAAATTTTTGCGTGTCAGTGTAACCGTCTCCGTTTATGCTGGAAGTGACAATTACATCTATACCCATAGCCACAGTTTCCAATTCTATTAACTTTTCGCTGAGATCAGTACATAGGTCTGCTTTGGTAAGGATGATCACCGGCAAAGCCATGCTGTCCCATGCAATAGACAGGTAGCGCTCAACTCGGCGCAGGTTATAATCGTTATTAAGTGACATGCAGATAAAAATAGTATCGATATTAGCGGCAATTATCTGCAATTCATTCCCTGTTCCCGCTGCTTTTCGTTTAAAACAATTTTTTCTTGAAAGAATATGACGGATTATTGCGTTACCGTTAACGTCGCTTATCCTGTCAAGCAACACCCAATCGCCCACTGCGGGATAATCTTCTAAACTAGCAGCCGAAAAGCCTAATTTACCTGAGATCTCAGCGTGTAGTTCTCCCTCTTCGGTTATTACCTTATACATTTTTTTGTGCTGGGCCGAAACCCTCCCAGGACAAAGATTTTCTTCGTATTTTCTGGCTTCTTCCTTGTATTCATCGGAATACCCAATATCATATAAATTAGTCTTATCCATATTATTTACCCTCACTTACCAATGCTAATATACCATATTTCTAATTTTATCAAAACTCAATGGACAATTGAATTATGCACATGCTGACTCAAGAATTATTTCGCAGTCACAAGGTAAAAAATAATTGATAACTGAAGCCGAAGGTAATGCTGTTGTGGAAAGGATATTCCTGTTGGTTGAATAGCTTAACAAAAATGATTCACTCACCGGAACTTCCGGGTTTGGGAATAGTAAAATAAAACGTTGCCCCTTCTCCTTCTGTGCTTTCTGCCCAGATACGTCCATTATGCCTGTCAATTATCCGCTGGACAGTCGCCAGCCCAATGCCGGTACCAGAATACTCATTAACAGAATGCAACCTGTGGAAGGGCTTGAAAATATTCTTGACGTATTCCATATTGAACCCGACTCCATTGTCACTTACATAATAAACTGATTCATTGTTTATAAAGACTGAGCCAAATATTACCCGGGCATACGGTTTTTGCTGTGAATATTTCCACGCATTATCGAGTATATTTTCCAATGCGATATTCAGCAAACGCTGATCTCCATGAACTATTATTGAGTCTTCTATTTCTACCTCAACTTGACTTTCAGGATATTTTATTTTAAGTTCCCTGGAAATATTTTTTGCGAGCTTGCTAAGGTTTACTTCTTCATGATTTAATGTTTCGCTGGTTATATGTGCTAGTCTTAGTAAATCGTCGATAAGCTGAGCCATTCTCAGAGATGCTTTATGTATACGCGAGATATATGATAATGCTTGAACATCAAGTTTATCAGCATACTCCTCTACAAGAATACTGCTAAAACCATCCATACTCCGAAGTGGTGCACGCAGGTCGTGAGACACAGTGTAGCTAAATGCTTCAAGTTCGCGATTTGATCTTTCCAGCTCAGAGGTTCTTTCTTTGACCAGCTTTTCCAGCTTTTCATGAGAAATCCCAAGGTTATTCGCCATGGCACAGAGAGAATAAGAGAGCGATTTGAGTTCGCTTGTTGATGTCGGGGTTGGAGATAAGTCGTAATAGCCTTCTCCTATTTTTTTTGCCCGTTTGGCCAATAATGATATTTGTGAAGATATTTCGGATGCAGTTCTTATTGACCAGAAGAGACTGAGTCCCGTGACAAGAAAAACAATGATCGTTGTCAGGCTAACAATCAAAAACAATGGTGCCATCGCCGAAAAAAAAGGTATAGAAACGGTTACAGACCAGTTATAATTTTTAAGTGGCGCAACTCCGATAAGAGCGAGTTGATGTGTGACCGGGCTATAAACGATAGCAGTCTTTTTTCTTCCAGATGACAAATACTCGGGCTTTATATTTCGCTGACTGGCACCAGTAGATGTTATGCCGGTTTGCACAATTAGCCTTTTGTTCCGGTCCCAGATCCCGATATCCGCATTTTCGTTGTGAAAATTCTCATTTAGCATTTTAAGGAAGCTTTCAGGCGTGAGACACACTGAGATCGCACCTGAAAACTCGTTGTTTATAATGATTGGAGAGGATATAGTAATAATAGTCCGATTTAATTGAGCGCAGTGGGTGATGTTTGAAACATACGGCTGTTTTAAGCTTTTTAAGGGAACTGGAAATTGTTTGCCGAGTAATTGTTTATTGTTGTATAAAGAATTTACATATCTACCGTTCTTTTCAACTAGGATAATATTTACCCAATCAGGTTGTTTTCTAAGATGGCCTAGTAAATATTTTTTCGGGATTTGTTCCAGTGGCACCTGTTGTAACATCCTTGTAGCAGTGATTGCCTCCAGTATGCGTATTTGCCCGTCTAGCCATGTTTTACTAACATTAGCCCCCAATTTTGCAAGGGCGAGATTGTGTTCCAGTAAGGAAAATCTAAGGTTATTATACCAGGTAAGAAGCAGAACAAGGACTAGCACAATGAGTGGGATGAAGGTAATGACTACCACTCTGATTAGCTGCTGGTGTATAGTCGGTAACTTGCTGACTGCCTTTTTGCCTTCCTCCATACTATCCTCCTATGGAGAGATTATATCTAATAAATAGCTTGTTTATCAGTAAAATTATATTCGATTATATCATATCATTTTGTAGTGGAATTGGTAAGCTATTAATGAAACCTCCAATTTGTTCGGTGTTGTGGGGTGTCGCCGCATAAGGGGCAGTACCAAACTATCACCAGGTAATCACCTGTTTTTACAAGAGATACTCAAATGATAGTTTAACGGTCGAGTGATCTTTATTATTAATCAAAATTAATTTATTTAAGAGATTGTTGTACTTGTAAATGAATCCTGTCGTTATATAGTCTTTTTGAAATTTATTTTCATAGGATACAATAATTTTTAGGTTATCAGTTAAGTTGTGATTTAATCCTATCTGTATTGTAGGTAAGAGTTTTAAGCTATCGAGGTTAATCTCTGAGATGTCATCAAAGTTAGTGTAATTAAGCCCGACTAAGCTATAGAGGAGTCCTCGATTCATTACGTTCCAGGAAAACCCATAGTATACCTCCTGATTTGTTAAAATCGAGTCCTTATAAAAGATTGAACTCTTGATTTTCCAAGAAAAGGAGTTAAGAACATCATTGGATTGAATAATATTATTTAAATCCACAAGGTCTAACTGATAGAGAGGATGACCATTGGGGTACAGGTTTATTTTGGTTCCTAAACCTTTGACGCTTATAACCTCAAGGATATTGAAGTGGTCATATTCCGAGAAATATATCGGATTAAATGAAATCTCATAATAATTATTAAATACACGAGATAAACCGATAGATTCAGACTGAATTCTATTAACACTTTCTTTTTTTACATCAGTTTGTCGGATATTTGAAGTCTCTAAATCTTTTAGTTTTTTGTAAGCAGTTATCCTATTAGATCTTATATTATCAGCTAGATCAGAATGATTGCTAATCATATATTCCGAGATAATTATAAATGCTTTTAACACGTCAGGGTCAGCTTGAATACTTTCCTTTTTCTCATGAAATAGTGTGATCAATCCTCTTTTTTGCTCATCATTTAATCCGGTAAACAAGCGATTAAATACTTTGGTATTAGCAACTCTTAGTCTCTCGTTTTCTAATAGATTAACATCGAATAAGTCATTAATAATCTGAGAAGGGATAATGTAGGATCTCTTTGTTGCAATATCACTATCAAGAACTATATTTAATAATTTTCCTATAAAAAAAGCACAGTTCTTATCAAGAAAATAGTAATAAAAAAAGCTATTCTGCAATTCGATATAATGGAGTTGTAAGTTTTCTGTTTGCTCTTTAGATAGCTTTAAATCATAATAAATAATATCCCTATCTTCAACATAATTATATCCTTTAATTTTTTTATAATAGGGTTCTCGTAAAAACCAACCTTTATACTGACCACTAAGTCCTTTAATCATATAACCAATACTTCTATCCGCGGCAGTATCAGCAATGTAATGAAGTATATCGCTATCCAATATTCCTTTATTTGTTTCAAGCACTAAAAAAAGATGTCCGAACATTGATGCCGGATTATTCATGTAGCGGTTTGGGTACGCTATTAATACTTTATTTATATTGGCTGGTACTTGTACTGCAGGAGCGTATTGTAAGTTATGCTGTTTTACAATATATTTATATCTTAACGGGAATTTCGTCTTAAACGTCAGGTCTTGTGCTAAAACAAGTTTTAAGGAAGCTTCATATTCGTCCTTCGGATTAGTTTTCCCCTGTTTTGTGATAAAGAAACCATCTTCTTCAGCTAAGCTCTTATATCCTGAACCGCTCTGTTCGTAATAAAGCAGGTTAAGCCATTCTCGACTAGTGTAATGATCTTCTGCAAATAGTAAGGGTGGACTTATTAGGTAGAGTAAGAATAATAAAAATAAATAGATTTTATTCATCAACAAAATAATAGTTGCTAGCTTCTGCCATTTTTCTATTAAGTAATAACATATACTTAACAGGAACAGGCTCACTACTTTGCTCCTTGCTATTTAATAATCGATAGTATGTTGACTCGGTTACACCAGTTGCTTCACTTAGAAGGCTAGCTAGCTGACTAATATAAGGACTATCCTTCTCATAACAATCAGCGATCAGGTTGTCATAATTAAATAAAGTAAACGATATTATTTTATTGGAAGTATCTTCGGGTAATTTCGTGTGTGCGTATGAAAAGATGGGTAGAAGCAAAAATATTATTAAAAAAAAAACAATTGCTTCATACCCATTTCGTTAACCTATTCCTATTGTTTATCTAGCTGAATATAATACTGACTTGGTGAGTATTGCATATTGTTCTTAGTAAAAATACTATCAGTCGAAGAACCGAGTGACCCTCCAACTAAAAAGTTACCCCAAAACATCATATTAAAAGACGTCGTTAATATCACCTGTGCGTCTTTATATCCTTCCTTTTTAAAAGTAACTACTTTTCCTACACCGTCTCTTGCCGCTTTATAAACAAAACTGTTGTTGCCCTTTTTCCCTACCATTACTCCATTCACATATACATCTACATCATTTACGTTAGTATCAAACTGTATAGAATCACCACCTTGAGGTGCTGTTATCGTTGCAAATCCAAATACAGTCGAACTCATACAAGAAAGCATTATTACTAATATTATAAACTTTTTCATCATATCTCCTTATTATGTATTTTTTTATCATGATACCTGAGCCAAATTTTATAGTCAAGGGGTTATATCAAACAGACTTTATCTTGAATATATACTTATTATGATTAATTATTCTGTTATTTCCTTATACACACAATAAAATATCGACTAATAGTTTCCTTGACAGCCATTTTTACCCATTGTAATGAAATCCTCATATTTCATTACAAAGTGCTGGGAACACAAATACAGAGTGGTTTACATCAAATAGCAGGCTAAAGGGAGACCTATTTGCTGGTTTAACCAAGTTGATATATATTTGATTCCGATATCAAATTTTTATCACCTAAAAGTCTCTTCGAATAAATTAATTGGCAACTACGATGGCAACCTCGGAGATTGGGAAATAAGGATTAGGTAGATCAAATAACTGAATCTGGACCTAACAAACTAAAAAATTGGAAAATATATGGAAAACGTAGTACCTTGTCCTTGTGTACTCCGGACCTCAAGATTGCCGTTATGAGACAGGACAATATGCTTGACGATCGAGAGGCCCAAGCCCGTCCCGCCGACTTTTCTGGAACGGGATTTATCGACGACGTAGAACCTCTCGAATATACGGGCCAAGTGTTCCGCTGGGATGCCAAGTCCCGTATCCTGTATCTCGACAACCGCTTGTTCCATTTGCTTGCGGAGGGTAATCATAATACCCCCGCTCTCGGTGTATTTGATGGCATTGTCGACGAGATTAATAAAAACTTGTTCCAGCTTAAACGGATCGGCGTTGATTAGCAGCATATCTTCCAGAGACACGGTAAGAGAAAGATCTTTTTCCTTAAGCTTCGGCTCAAAAATCGGGAGAAGATTTTCGATTTTCTGTTTTATATCTACTCTTTCCATTACCAGGGTAGTTTCTTTCGCTTCAAGGGATGACAAGGTAAGAAGGTCCTGAACGATGGCAATCAATCTATCAGTGTTTTTCTTAATTATTTCGACGTACAAAAGATTCCCGTTGTCGATGGATTCTTCCAATGTTTCTATATATCCTTTTATGGAAGTAAGCGGAGTTCTCAGCTCATGAGAAACGTTTATGATAAAATCTTTTTTCATTTTCTCAATATTTCGCATACCCGTAATATCATGAAAAACAGCAATCATATCTTCCCTATGACTTGGATAAGTTATACTACAGATGAAAGACTTATCTCCCAGGTCCAGTTCCTCGATCAGGCTTTTCTTCTGCTCTTTTACCTTTCTTATCAGATTGTTGAACACTGCCTGCCGTAAGACTTCGGAATAATGCTTTCCTTCCACATAGAGATTGTTTACAAACCGTTTGAAACTATTATTTGCCAGCACAATATTCCCTTTTTTATCCAGAACAATAAGTCCTTCCTGGATTGAAGAAATAATGCTGTTAAGCTCTTCTTTTTGCAATGAAAGCTCAGAAAAAAGCATCTGCAATTGCTCTGTCATGTAATTAAAATTAGTAGCAAGTTCTTCGTATTCATCTTTATTTTTAAAAAATATCCTGGTCGAAAAATCTCCCGAAGCTACTCGATAGGTAGCAGCACTCAACTCCTTAATCGGCTTTAAGAATCGCTTCGAAATAATCAAGGCAACAATGAGGGAAATCACAACAATAACAATACCGCCCTTTACCAGATTACTTGTCAATTTCATGATTATTCTGTCTATATCTTGAACAAACAAACTCAATCGTAAATAACCTAACGAGGGAGATCCAGCATTAAGCGGCAATGCCACATACAGCATATTTTGCTTAACAGTTGTGCTCGTCCTAAAAAACGTACCAATCCCTTTCAACTTCGCTTCTGCTATTTCCGGTCTATTCGAGTGATTTTCCATAAGTACAGAGGAGGTTTCAGAATCAGCAAGAACTACACCTTGAGGATCGATAACCGTAAGTCGCACATTTATCTGTTTTGCTAACATGCTGATAAAAGATTCCAACTGTTGATTGCTGCGGTGTTGAGACATTAATAAGGTTAACTCAGGCGTCAATGTTTGCCCAATATTTACAAGATTTGTGGTGATTGTTTTTATGTAGGAACTTTTAATTTCTTCAAAGGAATAAAAAAGTATAAAAAAAGATACAGCCAGCAAAATAAGACAATAGCTGCCAAATATTTTGTATAAGATAGTTTTCTTCATTCTTCCAGTTTGTATCCTACCCCTCGAACATTTTTGATAAACACGGCTGCCATTCCTAATTTTTCACGGAGATTCTTAACATGAACATCAACTGTCCTATCAAGAACAGCTTTCTCGCTTCCCCATATATGATCAAGTATCTTGTTTCTTGAAAACAGCCAGCCTTTTTTAGAGCACAGCAGTTCCAGTATTTTAAACTCCGTAGTGGTTAAATCAACCTTATTACCTTCGACGGAAACTTCGAACTTCTCCAAATCTATAATCATGACATCTTTTATATATATCTTCTTTGATTCCTGGCTATCCTGCTTCGCGTGTCTGCGAAGGACTGCTTTCACACGGGCTACCAACTCTTTGGGAGAAAAAGGTTTTGTCACATAATCATCCGCACCAACTTCCAGTCCGACTACCTTATCGATCTCATCACCTCGTGCAGTCAGCATAATAACTGAGAGAGAAGAAAGTTTTTCGTCATCCCTTATGACCTTGCATATCTCAAAGCCATCAGCATCCGGCAACATAAGATCCAGGATAAGGAGGTCCGGGGGTTGGTTTGTTTTATAATGCAAAAAAAATCCATTAGCATCTTGAAATTCATTGGTCCGAAAACCGGCTTTTTTAAGATGAAGCGATACTAACTCTAAAATATCCGGTTCATCATCAATGATTGCTATACGTTTTGTCATGATAATTATAACTACCCTTCTTAATCAAAACTATATACTGTTTTCTTATAAAATAAAACCATCTGTTAATTCACCTTTATTATATGAACAAAATCTTAAGCTATTATAAAATGTCTGTTAATTTTTAGTTAATTTTTGGATTTTTATAATATCTTTCTGTTTAATTAAATTGACAATAATCCCTTGGTAACATATAATTTTCGTATCGGCAAAACATATATTGAGCAGACAATTAATGGATACAACTTGCAATTTTTATAGATATTCATGCCAAATAAAAGTGTCAACTTTATTATAATGGAAAGAAGGACTTAAGCATGGGGTTTAATATTTTTGATTTATTACTACCGAGAGAGACTAAATTCTTTAAATACATGCTACAGCAGATAGATTGTTTTATTGAAGGTTCTGAGATATTTAGGGAATTAGTAAGCCATATTGACACATTGTCTCCGGAAGAAATCAAAAATAAATTAGCCGCGATAAAAGAGTGTGAACATCGTGGAGACATCATAGAAATGCGTATAATTGACGAACTTAATGATACATTTATAACCCCGTTAGACAGGGAAGACATCCATACTTTAGCAATTAACATAGATAGAGCAATGGATATTCTTAACAGTATATCCAGAAAAATAGAAATCTATAAAATACTTAAAGTCCCAGCTAACGTCGTCAAATTCTCAGAAGTTATAGTAAATATCGGGCAACACATGAAAACCGTGATGCTGCAGCTAGAAGCAAAAAATGACATTGATCAGACCGTTGCAAGCATGCATACGCTGGAGAATGAAGCTGATGAGCTATTTCATGTTTGTGTAGCAGAACTATTCAGTCTAAAATATGATCCGATCGATGTTATAAGGTTTAAAGAAGTATATGAGCATCTCGAATCGGTTGTTGATTCTGTTGATTATGTAGGAAAACTAGTTCGCGGAATCAAAGTAAAGTTGGGTTAGGTCAATGATTAGTACACTTACTCTCGTTATTATTGTAATAATAGTTGCCTTAATGTTCGATTTCGTTAATGGATTTCATGATGCGGCGAATGCAATCGCCACTATAGTTGTCACGAGGACGCTAACTCCTTTGCAAGCCGTGATACTTGCAGGCTGTGCTAATTTCGTCGGATATTTTGCCTTTGGAACAGCTGTTGCAAAAATGATAGGAAACGGTGTGGTTAACATCGAATTCGTCACACTCCCTCTTATTTTAGCGACAATTGTCGGAGCTATTATCTGGAATATTATTACCTGGATCTTTGGTATCCCAACATCGAGCAGTCATGCTCTTATCGGAGGACTTATTGGTGCCGGAGTCGCAGCTGTTGGTACCAAGGTAGTCGTAGCGAGCGGAGTCCTAAAGATTTTTCTTTTTATATTCATAGCTCCTATGTTAGGTATGCTGGGCGCTATGATATTTACAACATTTATTATATGGCTATTCAGGAAATCAACTCCATATAAATCAAAAGGAATATTCAAAAAGCTACAACTTGTTGCAGCAGTATTCTCCAGTATCGGACATGGGACAAATGATGCGCAAAAAACCATGGGAATTATTGCACTTGCACTGTTTGCCGCTCATTATAATGCTACGTTCAAAATTGATAACTGGGTAGTTTTAAGCTGTTATGTGGCAATTTCTTTAGGTACCTTCTTCGGAGGCTGGAGTATCGTTAAGACCATGGGCACCAGCATTACTAAAATTCGAGAGATGGAAGGTTTTTGCTCTGGTACTGCATCTGCATTCGTGCTAATGGTAACCGCTCACTTCGGAATACCCGTGAGTACAACCCATGTAATGGCCGGATCTATTATGGGTGTAGGCAGCGTTCAGCATGCAAGAAGTGTCCGTTGGATTACAGCTCGAAAAATTCTTTGGGCATGGATAATAACTATACCAGCAGCTGCCTTCTTTGCAGCAATCACCTATTTTGCAACCTCACTGCTTGTTAGCTAATTATTATTTTTAGCCCAGGCAATTCTTTTCAGATTATTCCATTTTTTGCTCCAAAAAACCTTTCCTATTAGTATCTTTAAGCGGCTTAAAAAATCCTAAAAACAGTGAACTCTTTCGTTTCTTTTTCACGGAACCGGCTAGTTTCAGGAATAGCCAGCAGAAACCAGATAGCCCGAAAACAACGCCTATTGCGAAAAGGATTAGCCTCAGCGAGCCTAATAGCAAGAAGCTTATGGTGTTTTTTTGGTAATAGGTTTAAAATGTACTATGGTTCTGCTGGAAATATTGTGAATCAAGTACAGTACAAGATATAATAACCAATACTTCTCATTCTAGCATACCCAAAAGCTCTGGAACAATTACTGAAGTCTTGTAAATACTGGTAAAAGGATGTTAATAACAATGCTATTATTTAACTTACAAAACGTTACCGAACTTGTCATGCCTATTATCTTTATACTTGCAGGCCTTATCACCGGCTTAATTATCGAATCCATTATGAGCAAGGCTCATCACAAAGCAAGCCTTCATAACTGGGAAGCGCTAACGATTACGCTTAGTTCATTCCGCAGGCTTATTGTTCTTTGGAGCCTTTTGTTAGGATTGTACGGTTCCATACTGTTCCTCCCGCTTAAAACAACAGTAGCAGGCACGATCAGCAAATTACTACTCGTTATCTTTATGTTCTCCGTGATAGTTGTTATCGCGAGAGTCGTTGAAGGATTTCTTACCTTATACACCACAAAAATGAAAGGCATGTTCCCTTCCATTTCATTGTTCATGAACCTCATAAAACTGATTATTTATATTCTGGGAACGCTAATAATTTTACAGTTTCTCGGCATTTCAGTTACGCCAATCCTCACTGCGTTAGGGGTTGGTGGTTTGGCTGTTGCTCTGGCATTGCAAGACACGCTTTCCAACTTATTTTCCGGTATCCAAATTATTGCATCACGGCAAGTAAAACCTGGAGATTACATTAAGCTCAATACCGGAGAAGAAGGCTATGTCACTGATATTACCTGGCGAAATACTACCATACAGTCATTGTCCGAGAACATGATCATTGCACCTAATTCAAAAATAGCGTCGTCAATAATCGTCAATTACTGTCAACCGATTAAACAGATGATCGTTATTATTGAGATTGGAGTCACCCTCGATAGCAATCTTACACTGGTAGAAAAAATCACGCTCGACATTGCAAAAGAAGTTATGCAAAACGTCCCTGGCGGCGTTCCTGATTATGAGCCTGTGCTCTATTATCATTCGTTCGCAGAGTCAAATATCAATCTACGGATAAATGTGCAAATACAAGAACTAGACAATCAATATCTCATTAAGCACGAGTTTATAAAAAAGCTAAACACCTGTTTTAAAGATAACAATATCAGCATGCCAATCTCTATAAAAACAGTTGCAACGAAAACTTTGGACTAGCGCCCGGGAAGTATCTTAGGTAAATACCATGCATCGTTTTTACATAAAAAAATCAAAAAAAATTGGACTCCCGCCAGGAACTCCTATTCATTTAGGCGAGAAAAAAACTGACAAAACCAAAATCACGCTCATACAATATGATGAAAATCAGCTTCAAGAATTAGAGACAGACAAATTCGAGAAAATCCTCAGCAACAAAAACGACACGGCAATCAATTGGATAAATATCGATGGGGTCAGCCAAATAGAGATTATAGAAATAATTAGCAAACAGTTTGGACTCCATCCTCTTACGCTGGAAGATATTGCCAGCACCGGTCAACGACCGAAAATAGAAGATTACGGTGACTATATTTTTCTTGTTCTAAAAACCTTCTACTGTGATGTTCGGGATAAAGAAATATCATCAGAACAAATCAGTATCATTCTCGGTTCTAATTTTGTCATATCTTTTCAAGAGCGCTCCAGTAATATCTTTGATCCCATAAAAGACAGAATCAGACAAATAGGTAGTCATATTAGAAAAAAGGGAGCTGATTATCTCGTATATTCTTTACTGGATACAATTGTTGATAATTACTTTCTCGTTCTTGAAGAGTCGGGAGACAAAATTGAAAATATTGAGAGGATATTAATAACCAATCCGGAGGCAAAAACCTTAAGGTCCATATACTCCTTAAAAAGAGAGATTATGTTCCTGCGCAAGTCGGTATGGCCACTCCGGGAAGTTTGCAATTCAATTGAAAGACTGGAATCTCCCTTAATCAGCCAATCGACAAAGATCTATCTCAGGGATGTATATGATCATTCATTCCAAATCATCGACACAATTGAAACCTTTCGAGATATGCTATCAAACATGCTTGATATCTATCTTTCCAGCATAAGCAATAAAATGAATGAAATTATGAAAGTACTCACAATTATATCAACAATCTTCATCCCGCTAACGTTCATTGCCGGCGTCTATGGCATGAACTTTGAAAACATGCCGGAACTCCATTGGAAATGGGGTTATTACTTTGTACTCTTTTTTATGGCTATTATTGTGGTATCGATGATCATTTATTTTCGAAGAAAAAAATGGTTTTAATCAATACTAGCCCCATATTTCTCGATGTTATATATGCTAATATTAACCGGTTCAGCACATCACTGGTAAATTAGAACTATTATCTTTTTTTCTCCTGCTATATCAACACTTATTGTAAAAAAAAACGAGTCATTTTATTGACAATTTGTGCCAGTATTGGACATAATAAGGATATGTCAAACATACTAATAGTGGACGATGACAATTTTATCAGAGCAGCCTTAAATTTTGCATTTCAAAAGGAAGGGCATGCAGTATATGAAGCGGAAAATGGTTTCATATGCCTTGATATCATTAATAAAGAGAAAATCGATCTTATCATCCTCGATCTAAAAATGGAAGGAATGGATGGATACACCGCACTCAGAGAAATCAGAAAGCTTCCGGAATACAAAGAAACCCCGGTACTTGTTTATAGTGCATTTATTGAGAAAGAAAACCTTACTTTTCTTGAAAACCATGCAAATGAAATACTCGTTAAGCCGGTTAATACAGAAGATCTTATCAGTTTCATTGAGTTGTATCTCCCATAATTATATTTCCCTTGTTATTCCAGCAACCAAAAAAGTGATTTACACTTCGATAATATATGCGATACCTGTCCAGTGGGTGAAACCTATTGACCGTTCAGGCGGATTTGAGCCACCGCCTTATATTATTAACAGGAGTATTTTCGAGAACATTAATATCGAGAACCTGGTAAAGGAATGTAGATATGAAAATACCGAGAAAAATACAAGATAGCTTCCCAAGGTTATTCTCAATTACCATCTGATTAATACTAGAAAAGAAAAAAACTAAATAAAAACCGCGCAATGCGCGGTTTTTATTTAGTTTTTTTCTTGAATTCATTTTCTATTTAAAAGATATATTTGTAATCATTGGTGGAGGTGAGCGGAATCGAACCGCTGTCCGAAAAGTCCTCAATAAAAGCCACTACGAGTGTAGTCCATACTTTAATTTCTCTTATTATTCTCCTATGGACAGGATAATACTAAGAAAGTCTGTCTATGTTTAACTTTCTGCCGGACAAACGTCAACAGAAAACGATCTGGTTAAATGACGTCAGTTAGAACCACCAGCACATTCTACCTGACGGCGCTGCCTATTTAATTAAGCAACAAGTGCAGCCGGAGCTGCGGTGAACGCGTTTTTAAAGTTGTTTGCGTTTGTTTTCTTCTGCCTTTTTACGAGGCCGGGCAGCTCCTCGACTCGCGACTATTACTTCGCCACTTCCCGTCGAAACCTGTGCACCCCCTTGATTATCAAATATCACATTTAACTAAAGTATTATACCACATAAGTGTTTCAAATCAATAAAGTAACAATTAGCCCCACTTACCCTTTGAGACATGGGCTGCAAGTTCAGCTTTTATCGATTGTTTCAATATAAGCGCTTGATCTTTTGCCTTCATAAATATTGATACACAGCCTGGATCGAGGTTATCTTCAATTCCATCTTCAGCTAACTCGACAACGTTTTCCAGCATATTCACCAGGTCCATATGGAGCTGATTAGTGAATCCTGCCCTTTCCACCAAATCTGATTGGGCCTGTTCAAGCTTACCGATTTTTTCTTTAGCGGCACCACATTTCGGGCACGCTTCCGGTACATCATCTCCACTATGTAAATAACCACAAATAGAACATTTCCATTTCATTGACCTTATTCCTCCTCTTCTCATCAAACTACTCAATCAACCAAACGATTTTAACGTCGGCAATCCGACAACTAAGATCAAAAGCCAATGGTTAAACAAGGTTATTTTAGATATAGCATACTATTTTTGCAAATTCAATAATTGTTACTATATGCTGTCTTTTTTTAAACACATATCACTTATTTTTGCCTCTATCTAGTGTAAGCATTAATATTTCTTTCCACTACTTTATTGTTACAATGCGGTGGCTTAAAAATTGCTCGATTGTGACACCGGCAGGAATAACTCCCGATTGAGAGAATGTTTCTCCTATTTTTTTTTAATGAACTCAATAAAAGGGCTGGAGCGGGTGGGTAGTTCTTATAAACAAAGAGACAACCACACCCGACCATACAGAAAAACCCTAGGCTACCGCAATTTCTTTATTAATTGCTATTCGAGCTTTATTCGCTTTTATGCAATTATGAGATTTGATGAAATCCGTTAATTTTTTTGGAATATCAGCGTAGATAGTTTTTAGAGCGGAGGGATTTAAGAAAATATTTCCTATTACCACCGGATATCCTAATTCACAAATTAAAATATCGCCATTGGTATGGAGGTGCAGTTGTCTTTTCCCGTCGATACATTTACAGAAATAGACCCCTTCTTTGTCAAAATGATTGCTTATTAAGGGATAGAAAGCACTATCACTATTGATATGCGTTCCCCAGCAACTAAAGTACAGTTGCATTTCCGGTTTTTTATTTATTATGAGACTGTCAATGGCATGTGCCAGTTTTTCAGGAGGGGTTATGGACTTGGAGGTCCATTCAGAGGTGGGTATTCCGCATTGCATTTCTTGCTTTCTAACACCCATATTGTAGATAAGATTGTGTATTTCAATAAGGTTATCTTCTGTGTCGCCGAAAATTATTGTCTCAGCAATAACGTCCATGGGAGGACTCTGGGCTGCCATTTTTACATTATCGATGATTTTATAGAACACTTCTTCTTTTACTTTGTAAAAATTAGAAAATTTTTTTGCATTAACGAAATTAAATGAGAAGTGAAGGGTATTAAGTCCTGCATTCTGAAGGGTTTTTATTTTTTCTTCATCCAGGAGGCTTCCATTTGAGTTAACCTGGATATGGATGCCATGAGCCGCACAAAATTTGATCACTTTAAGGCATTCTTCAAATTTGATCAGGACTTCTCCGCCGGATAATTTTACCCTTTTCAGGTCAGGAAGATCCTTAATGATGTTGATTATTGTCTGCGCAGGAAGAATGACATTCTCTTCTTCTTTGTAAGCACAACAATAATCGCAACGGAAATTGCATTTTGAAGTAATTCCTACTTCCAGGCTCTCTAACCGGCATTCACCATTATAATTCAACTCAATATTCTTGAAGTTTTTTCTGTCTATCTTACTGTCGATCATTTTTTTATTCCCCCTCGTCTTATAACTTAACGCATCATATTCTGGTTTTGATCTATTACTCTTTACGGTCGCAAAGTAAGTTTGTGTTAATGTTGTTATGATGGTTTTTCTACGAATTAAAATTGGTATAGAGGAAATATTTTAATAAGGTATACAGTATAATAGGCCTATGAAATTGTCGCGATGATACCCCGGATATTCTATTATTTCAACTGTCAAATTGTTAACTCTTTATATTGATTATGCTTGAACAGATTAATGTCCGTGAGATTAGCCTATAGATAACAAAAAACACATTGGCGATCTAATAAAATTATTGTAAAATAGCATGATTGAATGATATTCTGTAGTTGACAAGATAGCGACAACTACTTAATATATTATTTGTATGTTGTCACGCTCCTGTAGCTCAGTAGGTAGAGCACATCCATGGTAAGGATGGGGTCGGCGGTTCAATTCCGCCCGGGAGCTCCAGTAACACAGATGTTGGAAACCCGGCTCTACTCCGAAGATGGGGGAATCCAGATATTAACGACATAGTATTTTAACCCACAATCTGTAATTTTCAAAGTTTCTAAAACCGTAAGCCCTTCTTGATAGCATTTCCATTTTAGTATGAAATCCTTCTGTAATGCCATTGGACTTGCTAAACCGCCACATTCTCACGACCTCTTCTTCCCATGAATTTAACGTGTTACCTAATGTAACCAACCTATCTATTGCTGATTCGTTTAATTGCTTGAGATATTTCAAAAATACCGGGATTAATTTTTTGCACTGTTTTTTTGTTTGGTTTT
>QKMY01000056.1 GCA_003242895.1 Candidatus Margulisiibacteriota bacterium | reverse complement strand
AGAAGTACATTAATTCTTGTTGAACCGCCGTATACGGAACCGTACGTACGGTGGTGTGAGAGGTCGGTAGGTGAATTAATCACCTACCTCCTACTCGATACCCGCCCAACGACGATTCTGCACTTTTTTTCGTTGTCGCCCCTCCAAGGAAGGGACCGAGAACAAGCTAATAACGAAATTTGTTGAGTGGGTAAAAACCTGCTTAAATTTAAACAGTTCAAATTCCGAAACTTACGCCTGTATCTAGTGCAGCTTTTATTAGTGGGTTATCGGTAGTGACGAGCCGAAGTTTTGAGGCTACTTCTTCAAGTGGGATACTTACTATTCTATTGTTGCTGAGGCTGACCATTGTTCCGAACTGTTCTTTCTGGGCTAGATCAACTGCTCCGGTGCCGAACTCAGTGGCTAGTATTCTGTCATAAGCTGTAGGAGTGCCACCTCTTTGTACATGGCCTAGCACGGTGGCCCTGGCTTCGCTGTCTGTGGCATCTTCTAATTGTTGGGCCAGCAAATATGAAACGCCGCCGAGTCTTATAGGTTCCATGCTATCCTTGACTATTTTTCTTACAAAATATCCTTTTCCTTCTTCGTGAGCGCCTTCTGATACTACAACGATCGTGAACGTTTTCCCGGTGTTTTTTCTTTCTATAATTTTTTCTATAATTTTTTCCAGATTATATGGGAACTCAGGAAGCAGAATAATATCTCCACCACCGGCGAGACCGCTAGAGAGAGCTATCCACCCTGCATATCGTCCCATAACTTCTACGAGCATAATCCTATGATGGGCCTGTGCTGTCGTATGAATTCGGTCAATTGCCTCTGTTGCTATGGATACAGCTGTATCAAACCCGAATGTCTGGTCAGTGCCATAAAGATCATTATCAATTGTCTTTGGTATCCCGATTACCGGAAGGCCTTTTTTGAATAATTTGTATGCGATGCCTTGCGTACCATCTCCGCCAATTGTAATGAGAGTATCGATACCGAGATCACGGACATTTTTTATGGTTTGTTCTGATACGTCAACAGGTTCCAATGCCCCGGGTTTATAGTAGCTAAATGGATCTCCTTTGTTTGATGTGCCAAGGATCGTGCCGCCTCTGGTTATTATTCCTGATGCGCTTTTTTCTGATAGTTGAGTGTACCTGTTTTCTATAAGGCCAAGAAGTCCGTCATGAAATCCGAAAACTTCCCAGTTATGACAATAGATAGCTTTTTTTGCTATAGCTCGAATAACCGCATTAAGTCCGGGACAGTCTCCTCCAGCTGTTAGAATGCCGATCCTTTTTGTCATGTTCGCACTTCCTTTATGGTCAGGTGTATAGCAATGAATGCCTTTTTTAATAATTAGCTCTGTATTATGTAATAATATGCATACAAGCAATAATATTTTAACAACAATCTAAACATTAATTGTAACACGCCGTCAAGGATTAAATAGCTTTGTACTAATGGGATTCTTTATTTTCCAATTTCCACAAATATTCGTATACAATATCACTTATGACAAGCTGCGCTAGGTGAATAAATGTAGTAGTTATCGAGTCGTCATCAGGATTGTAGAGGATCGTAAACTTAAATGCTACGCCTAGATATGATTTGAATTTTTCAGTGAAGATAGCCTCTTCAAAATATTTTTTTGCCTTGGTTTTTTCAAGGTTAAGCTTGTATAGATTAGTATAAATTAATCGTAATAATATGTATTTTTCTTGTTCCTTTTTCTCTTCATTGTCTGTATTGAGTATCTTATGAGCCTGTGAGAGTATCTCCTCTTTTTTTATAAATGCGACATAATCAAATGGCATATTGGTTATATTGTAAAAAGAATAATTTTCTAGCGTTTCATTTAATAAGTGGTCCACCATTACTTGACCCATAATTTCCTCCTTTATTATTCCACTGTCTTTACTTATAATTATTATAATTTGGCTTGGAATAACTATGTTGTTAGTATAAGCCGGATATCTATTTATTTTCAAGATTTTTTTTAGATAATTAAATTCTTTTGAAATAAAAAAATAGAATATCGATAAAAATTGTTGCAACAATTCTGTTCTATTTACGATACATTAATAAGAACAACTATAACAACTCTTAGAGGTCTCTTAATAAAGAGGTAACTACAGTGATTACAGAAATTAATAGCCTAAATAATAGAATTAATTATAATCCAAACAGAACGTATGGACAGTTAACTCCTGCAAAAGATAACTCAAGGGCCAAACAGGAAGATACCGCTCGTACAGCAACTGAACAGGGATATATACAATCGTATACAGTTCATATCGATGATAACAAAAATCTTAAAATATTAGAATCAAATGAAAGCCCAGAATCCACTATAAAACCGGCCAGGATTGCACTGGACTCTACTTTGGTTGTTCAGTTTTTGCCGTTTGTTGCTATACAAGGTGTTGGTTCTAACAGTGTTGGCGGTGTAAGAACTCCCTATGGAAATGTAATTCACATATCAGCAGCTACCGTTAAAGATTCATCGAGTGCTGAGAGTTATGTTATTCAAGGTGATTCTGGAAATATTATTTATGTTAGCCCAAGTTCTCAAGATAATCGGATTAGTGTCGATCCACTTCGTACGCAATTAGAATCGAACTTTCTTTCTAACAAAGGGAACCCTAAATTATTGATTGCTTCCTTGATTAATAGTGCAAGAGGAATCGGAATCCAGGTACCGGATAAATTACTTTCAAAGCAAGAAACACTGGAGTTAATCGATAAAATGATGAAGAAGATTGATAAATTAACTGGTAGCAACTCTTCTAAGGATGAAGCAACGAAAGTCTTGAATTTAATATCAGAACTTATTTAACAATTAAATTATATGTTTGTTTTAATTCTTTTTTGTTACTTTTTGTACGAGTTCACTTAGTTTGTCTTTGTCAAAAGGTTTTCGAATATATCCCTTTGCACCATTTTTAATAGCAGTAATGACAGAGTCTTGTGATCCTTCCGTGCTCACAACTATGGCAGGTATTTGTTTTGACTTGAGCTCTGCATCGTTATTTATCTTGATCAATAAATCCAGCCCGCCCATGATCGGCATATTGAGATCGGTGATAATCAGGTCGAGGTTTTCTTTCCTGATAATATTTAATGCATTGATACCATTGTCTGCTTCGTATAAATAACCTATGCTTATTCCTGTTGCTATCAGCAGATTCTTTATTACTGTCCTCATCGAGCGAGAATCGTCAACTATGAGAAAGTTTAATCCTCCAGGGTTAAATAATGTCATATTTATGCCTTTCTGTAAAACTACTATTAAGTATAGCTTTTGACTGAAAAAAACTCAATTGCCTTGTTATATTTAAAGCTAATAAAGAGAACTGTCATTGTTTAATCTAATCAATGAATAGGCCTTAACAACTTCTTGTTTCCCCTTAAGCGTAAGCTCTTGGATGTCTCCGACTTCAATACTGTTCTTTGTCATCTGATATGTGGTATCAGCTATTAAACAGCCTTGCTCATTTGCTTGTTTTTGAAGCCTCTCGGCAATGTTTACCTTATCTCCAATCATTGTATAATCGAGGCGGTGTTTTTCGCAACCGATATTACCAAGGATTGCTTCTCCTGAATTAATTCCGATGCGGATTGAAATTGCTTCGAATGAACTTTGGTTGAATATTTCTAAGGCGTCGAGCATCGCAAGCGCTGATTTGACCGCATCCAGTGCGTCTTTTTTCTTGTCGCCGGAATCAAATCGCGCAACGATAGCATCTCCAATAAATTTATCGATTATCGCATCGTATTTTAAGAGAATATCTACCATGCTTTGGAAGTAGTTATTAAGTAATAAAACAATTTTTTGTGGATCAAGGCGTTCGCACTTGGTGGAGAATTCGCAAACGTCACTAAACAAGATCGTAATGAATTTTTCCTGCGGTTCGATATTTCTACCATGCTCGATCTGCTCTTGGACAGTAGCAAACGTATCCGCCGAAATATATTTAGCGAGTGTTTTTTGCTCTTTTTTCGTTTTGGCATCGCTGATCGCTTTTTTTATGGTTTTTTGCAGGTCTTGTGTGTTAAATGGTTTTGTTAAATAACCGGATACCTCAAGAAGCTCTGCTTTTTTCAGATCAGTTTCAGAGTTGCGGCTGCTGATCATTATGATAGGAATGTCTTTGGTTATATCATTGTTTTTCAGCTCACTGCAAAATCCCCATCCGTCCATCACCGGCATATCATAATCGGAAGTTATGATATCAGGTTTTTCTTTGAGGGCTACTTTTAATCCTTCTTCTCCATTTATCGCAGTTATAACAATAAAGCCCAACTGTTTGAACATTTTTGATATGAGGTTGCGAATAACGATGCTGTCATCAACGACTAAGGCTTTTTCTTTCCTCCCTCGAAGCGGAGAAATTATTGAGGCTATTTTTTTTAAATTATATTTCGATTCATATGGAGGCAAGAGAATTTCGTGTGCGCCTGCCTCAAAGCATTGCTCTACCGTTTTTGCATCGTTTTGAGGAGAAAGGATCGCTAACGGTATATGAAGGAACAGTTTAGAGCTTTTAATGGTTTTACAGAACTCATAGGCTGAGATATCATCGATTTCCAGATCACACAGTATCATGTCCGGGAATTGGTTTTTGGTTACTTCTATCCCTTTTTGTCCGCTTTTTGCTACTATCAGACTAAAGTTAGAACCCTTTAATGCGTGATAGAAATTAGAGCTTTCGTTTTCTTTTTTGCTCACAATGAGCAGCTTCTTCGGAAGATTCAGTGCATAACGGAGAATAGATTCCAGGTGTGTTTGGTTGAATGGGATAGGAAGGAATGCATCCGCACCTATCTGGTAAGCAAATTCGGCTCCTTCTATTCTCACGGCATTAACAATGATATAGGCTTCTCCAAGGGTTTCATCTTCTTTTAACTTCGTGATGAGGTTCTCTTCCGCTTCTTCTATTATGCTTGCTTGAAGAAAGATAATCGAGGGCTTCGCTTCTTTAAGTTCCTCCATAAGGTTAGAAAGATTTTTCATGACCACAGGTTCGATATTGATATCAAGGCAGGTATGACGTATAGTTTCGGTAATAACAATGCTGAGTGCAGCGATATAGGCTTTAACGGACATTTGTATACCTCGAATAATAAAACTTGATTTTACTGTGAATCAGTAATATATATAATAATAGCAAAATATAAATTTTGATGTCAAAATAATCCATCAGACAGTGTCTAGCCCAGGTAACGCAATTTAGAGCCTCAGTCCTGTGTAGAAAGCAATGGATAGTGGTGCTTGTCCACCATATACCTCGATAAGCTTTTTAGGCAGGATGCTGACTCCAATAGAGCTGCCAACCTGCCACTTCATATTATTCCACGTTATCACATCATACGCATATCCAAGGGTTGCTTTATGGACAATATAAACTTCCTCTGAACGTGGGTCTTCCGGCAGGAATAGCTCATCTTTTTCTACCCGCTCAACCCTGCCGAATATATAATGCCTTTGATTAAGTTGAGTTGTAGATTCAAGCAGAAACGCATCTGTATCACTTCCAGGGATTTTGTTGTTTCTACCCCAGGCAAATGTCGTCTGGATATTTCCTTGCTCTATTGGATAGTTATGGATGACAGAAAAAGTTGTGCGGTTGATATCTGTATCCGGCTCTAACTGCTCAGGTTTAGTAAGATGCCCGGTGCTAACTTGAAATGCCCATTGCGGTGATGGATTAAATGATAATCGTGTTGAATAAGAGTCAAGCCGGGGAGTTTCTATGTCCCAACGGTTTTCATCAGGCTCTTTCCCACGAAATGACGATACTTCAAGTTTGAGACTATCAAGAATATATCCAAGAGTAATAACCCCGAAGGTGATATGTGTGGAGTCCAGCCAATGGTGAGATATCGGTGCTTCCGGTATATAGGTTCCGGAGAAACGGTCTACATAGACTGTAGGTCCTAATGCTGGCTCACCAACTGGTGCCAGGTACACAAAAATCGAGTTGTTTGATTGTAACTGTAAAGAATAGGTCAACGCTAACTCCATAAACAAATCATGAGGATGTTGCCGGTCAATAAGTGGAACTCTCCCATCTGGAGTTTCACCAGTCTGCAAGAGAAGAGGGTATCCTCTGGGACCTTGAGTTGGGTCAAGGGAGAGCATCCCTTTGAACCCAAGTGTGCTACTGCCAGACATTTTATGTCCCATGAGCATGAACATGCTGGAGCTATATAGTTTTTGGTTTCCACGTTTACTCCCTTGATTTGTGTAGTTACCATTGCAGAATCCCATTATCATTAGATTCCAGGGATTATTCATCAGGTGATACCCGCTTATAGGCGTTGAGTCAGGCTGCCAGCTGGTACCGGAAGAATCCCGATCCGCCGGATATGCTCCAAACATACTCTGCCTCGCTGACATCCCAAGCATAGAAGGCATGTCTCCGGTATCATGCATTCCTTCATGTTGAGCATAAGAATTGGATGTTAATGTAATAATTATAAAAATAATAGACAAATAATGTTTCATGCGAATCCTCGGTGAACAGTCATAATAAAACGGTATTTGTCACATATTGCCGGGCTGTAATATAGGTAATATCCGCAGATTTGTAAAGCAGGCCTGAAATGCCTTAATTCACTAGTGTTGACAATCTCAAGTACTGAAGTAATATGCCCTCATAAATCAAGGAGGAACGTATGGCTGAGCACCAGCATGGAGAACACGATCAGCACATGCACCATGACATGAACCAGGGGATGAAAGACCGCCGGCAGGCGAACATGGGCCATACAGGAAGTGGGCATTCTCATCATGCCATGATGATTGCTGATTTTAAGAGACGCTTTTGGATCTCGTTAGTTATAACTATCCCGATTTTGATACTCTCTCCTGTTATTCAGCAGTTTCTCGGGGTGGGGACCTCGCTACGGTTTACGGGAGATATGTACCTCCTGTTCATTTTCTCATCTATAGTCTACTTTTATGGGGGATATCCCTTCTTGAAAGGTTTAATCGATGAAATAAAGATAAAGCAGCCAGGAATGATGACACTCGTGGCTGTGGCAATTACAACAGCCTATCTTTATAGCAGCGCAGTAGTTATGGGACTGATGGGTGAGGTGTTTTTCTGGGAACTGGCTACTCTGATAGATATTATGCTGCTTGGACACTGGCTGGAAATGAAATCAATTATGGGAGCATCCCGTGCTCTGGAAGAACTTGCACGGCTTATGCCATCTGATGCACATAAGGTCATGCCTGACGGAAGTACACGGGACGTACCTCTTAGTGAGCTAAAACTAGCAGACAAGGTCCTGGTAAAACCTGGGGAAAAGATACCGGCAGATGGCAGTGTCATCGAAGGAATAACTTCGGTTAATGAGTCTATGCTGACAGGTGAATCTAATCCGGTTAGTAAGGGCACCGGCGCTCAGGTTATTGGAGGGGCTGTGAATGGAGAAGGGTCTGTCACTATAGAAATACGGAAAACCGGAAAAGATTCTTTTCTTTCTCAAGTTATTAAGCTGGTAAACGAGGCGCAACAGAGCAAATCAAAGACACAAGACCTCGCTAACCGAGCAGCTATGTGGTTAACAATCATAGCTCTTGGAGGAGGACTTATTACGCTTCTGGTATGGACAATCTTAATAAAAATGAATTTTGGCTTTTCACTCGAAAGGACTGTTACGGTTATGGTAATTGCGTGTCCCCATGCGCTGGGACTTGCGGTACCTCTGGTTGTTGCTGCTTCCACGGCAATAGCTGCGCGGAATGGGCTGCTTATTAGAAATCGTATTGCATTCGAAAAAGCACGAAATATTGAGGCAATCATCTTTGATAAGACCGGGACCTTAACTCAGGGAAAATTTGGGGTAACCGATACTGTAGTCATAGATAAACGTTACACCGCGCAAGATATTCTGCAATATGCTGCTTCTGTTGAGTCACATTCCGAACACCCAATAGCCAAAGGAATAGTTACTGCTATTAAGGATATCCCAACCGTTGAAGGGTTTAAGTCAATACCGGGGAAAGGTGCTCAAGGTCGTGTACAAGGAAAAACGGTTCTGGTCGTTAGTCCGGGGTATCTCAGAGAGAACAACCTGAAAGTAGATGCTCCTCAGATAGAAAAACTAACACAACAAGGAAAAACAGTGGTTTTTGTTATCATGGAGGAGAAGGTCGCAGGAGCTATAGCGTTAGCTGATATTATCCGGCCTGAGTCAAAGCAAGCCGTCACGGAACTCAAGAGAATGGGAATCCGCTGCCTGATGCTTACAGGAGATAACAGACAGGTAGCCAAATGGGTGGCTGAAGAGATCGGTCTCGATGAATATTTTGCTGAAGTTCTTCCACAGGATAAAGCCTCTAAAGTCAAAGAAATTCAACAAAGAGGACTAACGGTGGCTATGACCGGTGATGGAGTAAATGATGCTCCGGCGCTTGCACAGGCAGATGTCGGGATCGCTATTGGGGCGGGTACGGATGTTGCAGCAGAGACAGCAGATATTATTCTTGTACGTAGTAATCCGTTAGATGCTGTGGCTATTCTTGGTCTTGCACGTATGACCTATTCAAAAATGGTCCAGAACCTTCTATGGGCCACAGGGTATAACGTATTCGCTATACCGTTAGCAGCGGGGGTGCTGTATCGGTATGGTATTTTACTGACTCCTGCAATGGGTGCGGTGTTGATGTCAGTAAGTACCATCATTGTAGCTATCAACGCTACCCTTTTTAAAATGCCGGGCAGTCAAGTATGAAAAGGAGGTTGTTATGAAAACTCTGTTGTTTTTTCTGGTGTTACTACAAATTAGTAGTGCAACATATGCTCAAGGTCATGATTGTGGAATGATGGGATATTCTGGCATGGGGATGGCAGGAATGGGACTATTAAGTCTTCTTTACTTTGCTATTGCTTCTTTTCTCTTTGCTGTTATTTTCTGGCTCGTTTATAACTGGTTGGTAAAAGATAAAAAAATATAAAGGAGGAGCATGTTATGAAAAAAGGAATCAAATACTTATTAATATTAACATTAATAACAATGTCTATGTCGTATGTTGGGTATGCACAAGAGCACCAGCATCAGGCAACGGCAAATAGCACACAAGGCAGCTCATCAATGCAAGGCCGGAAAATGATGGGTGGTATGGGGATGATGTCCAGCGGGAATATGATGCAGGGCGATATGAAGGAAATGATGCATTCGATGATGCTTCAGGGGCCAAATAACGCAAAAATGTTAGGAGACTTCAAAACTCCGATCACTAAAGATGAGGGACTGGAAATTGCAAGGAGATATGTACTCTATAGTCGTAGTCAGTATCTTCAAGTGGGGGAGATTAAAGATAATCCTGACAGCTTTGACGTTCAGATAATTACAAAGAAGGAAAATGCAGTGGCAGCAGTATTGCATATAGATAAGAAAACAGGGTTTATATCAAAAGACTAATACCGAAATGTAGTTTTTGATGGCTGTTCGAACTCGCACTGTTATTATAAAAAAATATACTCTCGGTAAAATAATCATCAAAACTATTTTACCGGGAGTATAAAAAGAAACCTTATTTATTCTTTAACGATGAGGGCGCCATGCATATCTCCATGCTCTGACCCACAGTAAGTATTGCAATGGAAATGAAAACTGCCGGCTTTATTAGCAACGAATTCAACGAACTTTTCTTTATTTAAAGGCAAGTCCAAGTTGATTTTATAATCTTTAATTTTTATCCCATGGTCGCCCTGGCTACTTTTTGCGATCAGCCTTACTTTTTCCCCTTTTTTAACAACAATGGGATTAGGTTTGAATCCGTAATCAAATGCATTGACTGTGACTACCCGTACATTATTGCTGACTATCCCGGAATAGGTTGCTTTTGCTGGCGAAGCGGATTGCATGTGTTGATGGTCCATTTCTTTTTGGTTGCCCGATGCAAATGCAATAGAGACGAATAGTCCTAATATCGCTATGACGATATAAATTTTTTTCATAAGTGTTCCCCGATAATTCTTAATTAATACCATATCTCCAGACAAGGCGTGATGCTATTATGCAGCACATTTCTGCGAGTGTCAATTCAAGCATCGCAAGGGGTGCAGACGTATATTCTACATGCTTATTAGATGTATTCTCTACTGCATATAACAGAAAATACAGTTAGATGTGTTTTCCTTGCTATAATTAAATAAAAACTATAAAAAAGGACATTATGAGTAAATTAAATTGTTGGGAATTTAAAAACTGTGGAAGAGAGCCGGGTGGATGCAGAGTAGAAAACCTGGGAGTTTGTAGTGCAGCATTGGAATCCAGAATAAATAGTATTCATGATGGCCAAAACGGAGGAAGGGCTTGCTGGGCGGTTGCAGGGACATTATGTGGTGGCAAGGTGCAGGGAACTTCAGCGGCAAAGCTTCTTAGTTGTCTTGAATGTGATTTTTTTAAAAAAGTTCGCCAGGAAGAAAAAAGAAATTATTTTCCAGCTTATAAAATACATAAAATACTGGAGAATACGTATAAGAAGTAAAATATCCTTAAAAAAAATCACCGCGTAACTTTTCTGTAATCTCGTTCGTCTTTCTCTATATATGTGTTGCGGGTAGGCTATCTGCAAAAATTATTTACAAAGGAGTAATGAATCTATGAAAAACATCAAAATAATCGCTATCGCAGGGTTAAGTCTTTTAGCTACGACTTTTGCTTTTGCTGAGGGAAACGCTATAAAAAAGCTTAACCTATCCCATGAGCAGGCAAAAAAAATGAATATGCAAACTAAAGATCATCAGCACGACAACAGTATGCCGAACAAAGGCCATGAAGGAATGTCCGGTAGTCACAAGATGTCACCAGACCAGATGAAAAAAAAGGACCATATGGAGCATAATGGCAAAATGGAAACAAAAAGCGGAGGGCAGCCCAAGATGCAAAAACATATGAAGTCCGGTGAAAAAATGGACCATAGCGGTAAAGGCGGAATGATGTAAGTCTTAGCTCGGGAATGGAGAACACTGGCATGATCAAACACTTTCTACACGCTTCGTTCTTATTAATCCTGTTAGGAGCTACAGGCTTTAGTGCGGAATTAACCCCGATGATCGGTATCGGGGTTAATTCTAATAACAATCTGGACCAGACACGTAGCAATGCGTTGACAGGGCTAACAACAGGAATAAAAGCCGGGATTGGTTATTCAGAATACGTCAGCAGTGATCTGTTCTATAATATGGAGTATTTGTATCAGCGAAGCAACTATAGTCAGAAAGATTATGGAAGTCAGTCGGATAATTACTTTAATCTATTCGGTGAATATACTTTTAACCCTGGGCTAAGTATCGAAGGCTGGGCAGGATACGAAGCATTTTCTGATCAGATCTACAACAAAAACAACTATAATATGTTCTCTTTTAAACCAGCTGGTAACTATTATTTTTCTCCACAAACAAAAGCGGAGCTGTCCGGTGATTTAACGTATTCCGGTTTTCCCGTTAATAATGATTATCAAACATATAAAACTATAGGAGCAGCAGTTAATCATAATGTTAATGATCTTATAAACGGAACGGTTGGAGGCTTGGTCATCGGCAGCGATGGCAGTATTGCTAGTTCTAATTATACTGGTTATGAAATAGAAACGCAGCTGCATCTGATGCCAAACAACAAGAATAATTTTTTGCTGAAATATAAAATCCAGACCCTGGGTTATATCAAGAATTTCAATAATCGGAAAGATAACAAATCTTTCCTTGGAATTGATTACATTTACGATATCGCGGACTCATTGCGATTATTTACCGGAGTAGCCAGGATCGACAACAGATCAACTATCAGAGATTATGATTATTCCAACACTATAGCCTATGCCAGCATTGAGTGGTCCTGGAGTCTTGGGAATGTATATAATACTTCTGATTCATATGAAAAATTTCTTTACAACGCTGCCCTTCAAAACATCCAGGCCAAGAAATACGAGGAGGCAAAAAAACAGCTGCAAAAAGTATTGTTCTGGTCAGATTCGTTCGTAGATGCCCACTTCGAGCTCGGGTACATATTGAACGCTACGCAGCATTATAAGGAATCCTCAGTTGAACTTGAAAAAGTTATCACCCTTAATCCTGATTATTTAGGGGCTTATTACCTGCTGGGGTATGATTATATTCAGATCGGTGATAAAGAAAAGGCAAGGGACATCCTTACACGGCTTTATGAAATATATAAGGATGATAGTGTGAAAACAGCTTTAATGGAATTGAATAACTGATAGTAAATGTAAAAATTACCCTTTATTTGCGGGGAAAACTTGAAAGAGAAATTAATTTGTTACATACTGAATTAATAGTATAGAGGACGCAGAAGAAGTTAACGCACGAGGTGTTTATTCGGATGGTCAGAAATATCAGTGCACAACAGACTCCTGCGAAAGCATGGATTGCTCAAAATGAGTATTTGAATTAAGTTAAACCTGCCAGATTCCCTGACAGGTTATAAATAAAGGAGGGGTTTTTATGAAGAAGAGATTAATGTTTTCAATTGTAAGTATTTTGATACTGGCACTGCTTTCAGGTTGTGGGTTAAAAGGTGCAGGCTATAAAGTCGAACAACAGGCAGGTCAATATTCAGTTTCTTTTACGCTCGCGGGCAAGCCCGCAGTAGGTGATAATTATGCAACTGTAATTATTAAGGACGCAAACGGAGCAGTAGTTAGTAATGCGCAGGTACAAATAGATTATACAATGCCAGCCATGCCGGGTATGCCAGCAATGAATTATAATGCAGTAGCCCCACTAACCGGTAATGAATATACCGCGACGATTAACCTTCCGATGAGTGGTTCATGGAACATTGTAGTTAAATTCGCAGTCGGTGGACAAACTCAGAAAATTAATTTCAGCATAGATGCAAGGTAACATGACGATGGGTAGGGAACGGTCGTGACCGTTCCTTACAAAAAAAGGAATTAATAATGTTTAATAATCAAAAAAAATCCCTATATATGGTAATTGTTTTGTTTCAATTGCTGACAATAATACCGGTGCATGCAGAAACACCCGGCATTCAGGCTTTAATTAAAGAGGCGATAAACAACAATCCGGAGATACAAGCCCTGGAACTCAAAACAAAAGCTGCCGGACTACGTATCTCCCAGGAAAAAAGCCTTCCTGATCCCATGTTTATGATCGGGTATCAGAATGAAGGATTCAAAGCGCTGAATCTTGGAACTGCGCCTGACTCGGAGCTGATGTTTTCTCTATCGCAGACGTTCATCTCGTGGGGAATCACAGAGCTGAAAGGGCGGATGGCAGAAGTTGAACGTCAGTCTTTTGAATATTCCCTTGATAACCTGAGATTACAAACGGCAACTAACATTACAGAGCTTTATTTTGATCTTTTTCTTGTAAATAAACAGAGGGAGATCATTCAAAGCAAAAAAGATCTATTTGCAAAAATAGAACAACTCGCACTGTCTAGGTATGCATCGAATGCCGGCAAACAGGAAGAAGTTCTCATGGCCCAAGTGGAACAATATATGTTACAGGAACAACTCGAGATGTTAACCCGGACCAACCAGGCCAAAAATGCCATGTTACAGGCAGCACTGGGTAGGGATAATACAACAGATAACATTATTTCAGTGCCTGTAGAGATAACTGCAGTCAACGAGAGCGAAGAAAATCTTATGCAGCAAGCATTCTCAAATGCCCCGATGCTCAAAGAAAAACAAAGCATGGTTGAGTTTGGGTTGCTTAAAGCGGAAATGAGCCGCAGGGATTACTACGCAGATTTTACAGTTAATGCCGGCTATGTTTATAAGGGATCGATGGACCCCATGTGGAACCTGTCAGTCGCGTTCCCGCTTCCATTGTACGCAAACAATAAACAGGACGCGGCCGTAAAAGAGACAGGGCTGGATGTGGAAAGAGCAAAAAAAGAATTTGATGCTGCCCGGATTATGATCAGGGCTGGAATTAAAGATAATATGTCAATGATCACCGCTTCGGAAAAACTGATGATCCTTTATAAAAAGGGATTAATACCGAAGAACCGGCAGAGTTTTGACTTGATGCTGTCCGGTTACAGCACAGGGATGACTGACGCCATAACTATTATTTCTACACTCAAAAGACAAAAAGATTACGAGGAACAATACTGGGTACAGTTTGTTCAGCACGAAAAAGCTATCGCTAAAATAAAAGAATTAGCTGGATTATTATAATTGCTGAGGAGGTATGTAAATATGCTAACCAAGAGAAGAAGCCCTTATATAGCGATAGGCGTTTTTGCTATTATTTTAATAGTAATATCGGCTTTTTATTTGCCGAGTAATATGGGCAGCAATAAAACAGCAGATAGACAGAAAAACACTTCTTCTCAGCAGGATATGCCTGGAATGCCCGGCATGAAAGTGGAAGGGAATCAGAATCATCAGCATGGGATACCGCAAACATCCCAGCCGATAGAAGGTATGACCGAAACCCCGACAATAGAGATCCCAACAGATAAGCAGCAGCTTATCGGGGTCCGTACAGTTACCGTTGACATGAAAACCGTCACGAAAACCATTAGGGCAACCGGCAGAATTGAATATAATGAACAGAAGCGATATGTTGTTAATTCCAGGTTTGAAGGATGGCTGGAGAGATTAAATGCTAATTTTACCGGAAAATATATCAGAAGAGGTGACCCGATCGCAGAGATCTATAGCCCGGAACTACTGTCAGCGCAACAAGAGTATCTGAATTTGTTAAAGTGGCAACCGCAAAGCTCACCTTCATCAAATACCTATAGCGATAAAATTGACAGCATGATTACAAATGACACGCAGTCTGTGCTGCAAGCCGCTAAACAAAAATTGCGGCTCTTGGACATTTCAGACAGCCAGATAGAAGAGATTGCCCGCACCGGTGTACCAAGGCGCACTCTAACACTTTTCAGCCCGGTATCAGGTTATATTGCAGGAAAAAATATGTACCAGGGCCAGAAATTCATGGCTGGCGAAACTATAGTAGAACTTGCAGATTTGAGTACCGTCTGGCTTGTAGCTGATATTTATGCCGATTCTATCCCTGATATACGAGTCGGCCAAATGGCTGCAATCGATCTAATCTATTTCCCCGGCAGAATTTATAATTCATCAATTGATTATGTATACCCCACACTGGCTCAAGATACGAGGACTTTAAAGGTGCGGTTTACGATTCCTAATCCTGATATGCAATTAAAGCCGCAGATGTATAGTGATGTAACTTTAAAAGTAACCCTTGGCAGTAAGCTTGTTGTCCCGGAAGAAGCTGTAATCGATAGTGGAACTACGCAGCTTGTTTATGTCGATAAAGGTCAGGGGATATTTGAGCCCCGCAAAGTAATTCCCGGTGTCAAATCAGATGGAATGGTTGAAATCCTGGAAGGTCTTAAGGTCGGAGACAAAGTAGTCGACCATGCCACTTTTCTGCTGGATTCTGAAGCCAGACTTAAAGGGGTCGTGCAATAATGATAGCAAAAATAATAGAATTTAGTGCAAAAAACAGGTTTATTGTTTTTTTATTTGTCTTCTTTCTGATCTTATGGGGCTTTTGGACGATCAAGAGAATGCCGCTGGATGCACTCCCTGATCTTAGTGATACTCAGGTCATTGTCTATACTGATTGGGCAGGACGAAGCCCCGATCTGGTAGAAAGCCAGATCACCTATCCAATAACCTCCACACTTCTGGCTGCACCAAAAGTCCAGGCTGTCAGAGGGTACTCGTTTCTTGGCAGTTCATTTATATATGTAATTTTTAAAGAAGGAACAGATATTTACTGGGCCAGAAGCCGGGTCCTTGAGTACCTGCAAACCGTTAAAAGCAAAATTCCTCAGGAAGTTAATCCTGTGCTTGGCCCTGATGCCACCAGCCTTGGCTGGGGATTCTCCTATGCTCTGGTTGATAAAACAGGTAAATATAACCTGGCTGAGCTCAGGAGCATGCAGGACTATAAACTTAAGCTTGCATTGGAGAGTGTCCCGGGTGTATCTCAGGTTGCCAGTGTTGGAGGATTTGTAAAGCAATACCAGATTACAATCGATCCCCAGAAGCTTACTGCTTATAACATTCCTTTAAGCACCATTATGGAGGCCTTGAAAAAGAACAATAACGATGTTGAAGGCCGTGTAATGGAAATGTCCGGGCGGGAATATATGATACGTGGCCTTGGATATCTAAAAGGTGTCAACGATATTGGCAAAATTGCAGTTGGTTCCAGTAACGGCACACCTATATACCTGAGTGATGTTGCAGGTATTGCCCTCGGGCCTGAGATCAGGCGGGGAGTTACCGAACTCAACGGAGAAGGAGAAGCTCCGGCAGGAATAGTTATTGTACGTTTCGGAGAAAATGTCCTGAACGTAATTGAGCGGGTAAAAGAAAAAATAAAGAACGATATAGCGCCATCACTGCCAAAAGGCGTAGAAGTCGTAACAACCTATGATAGAAGCGACCTTATTCACAGGTCAATTGATACGCTTAAAGATGAAATTATCAAACTTTCAATTGCTGTGAGTATAGTCTGTTTAGTATTTCTGTTGCATCTACCCAGCGCACTGGTAATTATTCTGACATTACCTATTGCCATTATCATATCCTTTATTTTGATGTTCTATATGAACGTAACCTCTAATGTTATGAGCCTCAGTGGTATTGCTATTGCAATCGGTGCCATGGTCGATGCTTCTATTATTATGGTTGAAAATGCACACAAACGGCTGGAGGAATGGGAACACGGGGGCAAGGTTGGCGACAGGAATCAGGTCATTATTGATGCCGCTAAAGAAGTCGGGCCATCGCTCTTCTTTTCTCTGCTTGTTATCACCGTAGGATTTTTGCCTGTATTTACTCTTGAGGCCCAGTCAGGAAGGCTTTTTAAGCCACTGGCATATACAAAGACCTTCGCGATGTTGTTCTCATCATTTCTGGCTGTAACTCTGACCCCTGTGCTTATGACACTATTAATCAAGGGGAAAATCATACCGGAGGAGAAAAACCCGATCACAACGGCACTTCATCATATCTATGAACCGGCAGTAAAATTCTGCCTGAAATATAAAAGCTCAGTTATTGTTGCTGCTCTTATAATTATAGCTGTTACAGCGTTTCCTTTCCTCAAGCTGGGCACCGAGTTCATGCCTCCGCTTTATGAAGGAAGCTATCTATATATGCCTGTAACTGCACCGGCATTATCAATCCCCGAAGCAGGAAAAATATTACATCTGCAAGATAAGTTGCTCAAAAAGATCCCTGAGGTCGCACAAGTATTTGGTAAAGCGGGCCGAGCTGAGACTCCAACCGATCCTGCCCCGCCCGAGATGTTTGAAACTGTTGTCAATTTGAAGCCGGAGTTAGAGTGGCGGACTGGAATGACCGTGGACAAACTGGTCAATGAAATGAACACGGCAGTGAGCCTGCCTGGAGTTGCTAATTCCTTCACGATGCCAATTAAGGCCAGGATAGATATGTTAGCTACCGGTATCAGAACGCGGCTTGGGATCAAGATCATGGGCGCGGACCTCAACGTTATTGAAAAGTTGGGAATGGAAATAGAAAACACTCTCAAAACCGTTCCGGGAACAAGAAGCGTTTATGCTGAACGGGTCAGTACCGGATACTTTCTTGATATTAAAGTTAACCGGGACGCAATTGCCCGTTACGGGTTATCTGTTGCTGATGTTGAAGAAGTTATTCAATCATTACTAGGCGGAATGAATCTAACTGTTACCGTTGAAGGCAGGGAGCGTTATCCGGTAAATCTAAGATATGCGCGTGATTTCAGAGATGATATCGAACGGATCAAGAATATGCTGGTTCCGGTTATGCAGCGCAGTACGCCAGCTCAAGGTTCCGGCATGGGGATCAGCAATGCCACCCTTAATCAACCCAATAATCTCTTGCAGGTACCACTAAGCGAGATCGCGGATGTTCAGATCGTTAAAGGCGCTAACTCTATTAAGAGTGAAGCGGGACAGCTTGCTGCCTATGTTTATATTGATACAAATATCAAAGATCTTGGCGGATATGTAGAAAAAGCCAAAGCAAGGCTAAGTCAGCTAAAAATCCCTGAAGGATACTATACCGTGTGGAGCGGAGAATTTGAGTATATGGAAAGTACTCATAAAAAATTGATGGTAATGATACCGCTCACGCTTTTTATTATCTTTGTTTTGATATTTCTTAATACAAAGAGTTTAACAAAAACAATCATTGTACTTTTGGCTGTACCGTTCTCGCTTGTCGGGTCTTTCTGGTTGCTTTATCTGCTAGGGTACAATCTCAGCATCGCTGTATGGGTAGGTATAATCGCGATGGCAGGCCTTGATGCCGAAACCGGCATTGTCATGCTGCTCTATCTTGATATTGCTTATAATGATTGGAAGAAGGATGGACGGCTTAACACTAAGAAGGACCTGCACGAAGCTATTATGTATGGTGCGGTTAAGCGAATACGGCCAAAAGTTATGACTGTTAGCGTTATTATGGCTGGGCTACTTCCTATCCTCTTTAGTTCTGGCACAGGTGCAGACATCATGAAAAGGATCGCAGCTCCTATGGTAGGCGGAGTCGTTACCTCGACGATCCTGGAACTATTGATCTATCCAGCTATCTATATGATCTGGAAAGGCCGGAAACTGCCTGATTAATTATCAAAGTTTCACCTTCTTCGACCGGAATCCTGGCAGGTTAGAAGCTTAAAATTGTCCTGTTGATAAGAGAACCAGCGTACAGGCTTCCATACATTCTATCCCGCTGATCTTGAGTCTGGTTTTGATTTCCAGTGATTCGGTCCCGGGGTTAAAGATAACTCGTCTGGGACTTAGCTTAATAATATCCTCAATCATTGGGAGAAGGAGGGTAGGGTTGATATAGAGAGTGAGTGTGTCAATTTCGTCTTTGATATCTTGAAGCCGGGAAACAACAGCAATTCCGTCGATCTCTTTATATTTCGGATGGACAGGAATAATTGTATAGCCATTTGATTTTAGCCGTTGTAATGCCATATAAGAATAACGGCCGGGTTTATTGCTGGCGCCTAATATGACGATGTTTTTCTGCTTATTTATCATAATAATAACGGGACCTTTTCAAAAGGTAAATAATAGTTAACTCTATTATAGACTTAATTTTAGAAAGTTATACTAGATTATATTTTCCGGCTCTACTTTAACCCGGACAGTTTTTTGCGTTTTCAAAGAGAATTTGAAAATAGTCATCCGGGATTAACTGATCTTATTCTGTAATAAGCTTTCTAATAACGGTTTTACTGGTGTTGTAGCAATTTTGGACGATATATCTGAAATGCCGTAAGGGACTATGAGGTTGTCATTATGAATAAGCGCTCCGCAAGAATACAGGACATTGGGTACATAACCTTCTCTTTCTTGTTCGTTAGGGCTTAGCAACGGTGTTTTTAGCTGTGCAATGATTTTGGATGGGTTGTGAAGATCAAGAAGCTCAACGCCGATGCAGTACTTTCTCATTGGACCTACGCCATGAGTCAGTAACAGCCAGCCTTCCTCGGTTTCAATTGGAGACCCGCAGTTTCCAATTTGTATCAATTCCCATACTTTGGTCGGGGATTTGATCATGACCGGATTATCCCAGTAATAGATATTATCGGAAAAGAGAATGAACAGGTTTTCATTATCCTGTCTTGAAATCATAGCATATTTGCCATTTACTTTTCTCGGAAAAAGCGCCATTCCTTTATTCTGGGAAGCGGGACCGTTGAGTGTATTTATTCTAAAGGTGCAGAAATCTTTTGTTTCAATCATCTGTGGTAAGATTGTAAATCCATTATATGCAGTATAAGGAGCATAATAGGTAACTTCTCCTTTTTCATCGACAAACCGTACAAACCTGGCGTCTTCGATGCCCTTGGTTTCATTTGCTGTAACCGGGAATATTACCCTCTCGGATAACGAGTAATCAGGATCAAAAGAAATCTCATAATTCGATCTGGCAAACCATAAGAGTGTTTCGATGGATTTTGCTTGTATTGTGGTAAGTTCCTGTTTTGTTACATCGTCAATATATGCAAATAGTTCTTGCAGTGTGAACGTATTTGGCAGGGGTGCAAGCTGGTCATGGAATATATCTTGCAATATATCGTAGACTGAAAGTTCTTTTAATTTTGATATAAATGATTCCTTATCATAACTGATGCGAATCCTTTTTGCAGCTGCAACAAACCGGCTCACACCATGCATTACAACTTCTCCTTCTTGATTGATTGTTCCACTCCTGAACTCGATAGATGAGATATGTCCTTCCCCGGTAGCTCTAAGACTGACAATTATGTTGAGTTCTCCCGGCTTCAGGTTGTCCTGGTCGGGATGTACAACTATCGAGGGATTAAAGAGAGCAGCTGACTCAATAGAAAATTCCATCGTGAAATATGACCCGATTAACAGCTTTCTATTCCCGGAAATATATTTGGTATTCGAAATGAGCTGCTCGATTTTAGAATAGTTGTGCATAAGCGAGTCCTCGAATCCTTTGTGACGGTGGGCGAACTCAGTAAAGACTTCTTCGAGCTTTGCTTCGACTTCCGATTCACTTAATTTCAAAATCCTTTCTATGATGCCTTTCTGCCGGGATTCATCACCCATATGAAAGAACCTTGTTATTACTCTCGTGCTTGTTGGAACGAAAGTGGCGGTTTGTTTATAGATAGGAATATTCATTTATTTAAACACCTCGGAAAATTATTTTTGGAATTGAGCACTCGTTAAATAACGATATGTTTCGATTATTGAGCAGTCGGGAAGACGGGTGTATTATAGCATGATAAATAGTTTTGAAGAGGTCTGATTTTAAACGTTTTAAAGTTTGATATTTTATTGTAATTACAGTAAAAAATGATTGATGTTTTTGTGAATAATATTGATCTGTTTATATCTTTTATACGTGATGTGTATTAAAGCGTTGCTATGGAGGCAAAATATGTTTTTTAAATATACGATTTATTTATTTTAAAAACTTGATTATTTAAGAATGTTTGAAATTAATTGTAATAGATAAAGATAAAAATTAGCTGGAAATTAGTGATTTATGATATCGTATTCAGATAATATATAGTAAAAATATGTTTTCAAAATGTTATTTTTATGGTTAAATTAATATAGTAGCATTATAATTAATAATCAAACTGAAAAAATAAAAGGACTGAGATGATGAGGCAGTTAATATTTGTTGATGATAATGTAACATTGGTTCGTGTAATGGGAAAAGCATTGTCAACTAATTATCAAGTAAAGACCTTTATCCACCCTCGTGAAGCGCTTGTGTATATGGAAGATAATAATTCCGAGCTGGATGTTATTATCAGTGACTTCAAAATGCCGGGAATGAATGGGTTTGAAGTGCTGGCAAAGGCGAAAATGTTGAAACCAGAAACAATCAGGATTCTTTTAACCGGATATGCTGAAGAAGGCATTCTCGAAAATAAAGAGTTGTTCTGCGATGCCATTCTGGATAAGAACATCTGTAAGAGTACACAGGATATCGTCAATGTTATTGATAAACTAACATTAAAAAAACAAGAAACTCCTTAAATATTGTCCTTCGTATCAAATTCCTTTGTTGTTTCTTCCTATTGAGAATAAAATGGAAAACATTGAAGTTATAGATTATTCCGGAGAAAGTACCGGTGAAGTAAAAACGCGTAAGGCTATTCACAAAGATGGTGACTGGCATAGAACTGTTCACGTCTGGATTCTCAACGCAAACTGCCAACTCCTGTTGCAAAGAAGGCATCCTGGAAAACATTCTCATCCTGATACCTGGGATATTTCGAGCGCCGGGCATATTACTGCCGGAGATGGTAGCCTGAATACCGCAATAAAGGAAGTAAAAGAAGAATTAGGGATAGAGCTTCGCGAGGATGAATTGGAATATTTATTTACGGTGAAACAAACCGATGTTATGTCACACGGATTTGTCGATAACGAATTCAATGATGTATATCTGGTTGAAAAAGATATAAAACTTTCTAAAGTGCGCTGTCAAAAAGAAGAAGTTACTGCCGTTAAATATAGTGATTTTTTTGAACTTGAGAATTATATTAATAATCACGATCCCGAGTACGTTCCCCACGACGGGGAATACCAACTGTTATTTGAGTTGCTTCATAATAGATACGATGAAAAACTTAAGTCTTAATATTTTTGAACTATCCGTAAAAAGCTTTCGGAGTAATGTATCTTCAGGAAATCCGAATTGCCCGGAGATGTCATTGCAGGCATAGACAATTGTAGAAGGTAAGCCTATGATGCCGGCAGCTAATGAGAGGGGCAATTATATGAAAATAAAAAATATAGCAATAATAGGATTAGTTGTTACTGTTGCGATGTTTACTATGGCACTAACTGAAAAGCCGAATTCTTCCAATGCTTCAAAATCCAAACAGGTAGCAACGGGGTTTGATAGATTTAATCTTACTAACGCTGAAGGTACGGGCAAACAGAATGTCGGGGCTCTCATTTCCGGTAAGGCAGCGATTATCAACATTTGGGCTACATGGTGTCCTCCCTGTCGTGCCGAAATCCCGGACCTGGTTGAGGTTTACAATAAATATAAGAATAAAAACGTTGTTATTGTCGGAATCTCCGTCGATAGCGATAGTTCTAGCGTCAAAGCATTTGTCAAAGAAAATAAGATAACATATCCGCTACTCATGGATGATGGAAGCATTTCTGAAGAGTTCGGGGTGCGTGGTATCCCAACGACTCTCTTTGTTAACCGGAAGGGACGTGTCGTAAATAAAAAAGTTGGTTACGCTGACAAGCAGTTCTTTACGTCACAAGTGGAAGAAATGCTCAAGGAATAACAGGTTCAGAGCTTCTAGTAATTTTAACGGTTTGTGCTAAAATTACCACTCGAAAAAGAGATAATCTTATAGTCAAATTAAAGACAATATAAGTAACAGTAGCAAATTTTGATTGCGTTTTGTATTGTCTGCCATAAAGGCCTGGTTAATGACCGGGATATTTATCACAAAATAATCCATATTTATTGTATTTCATCAATACCATAGCGATTCTCATTTTGACATAGGTGATGATTAGTCCTGTGGAGTGAGATCATTGCTTATTATTAATACTGCATGTTCCATATGTTCATATTCGATTACTGATTGGTTATAGGAGTAGATAATAGCCCGTGCGAAACAAAATAAAAAAGAAGGCAACATGAAAATTGTACATTTGATTACTTCGTTTCAACTGGGTGGCGCTGAAAAAGTGGCAATAGACTTGTCACTTAAGCTCAAAGATCTGAACCATGAATGTATTATCGTTGCTGTTATGAAAAATCACACAGCTTTCGGGCAAACGCTTAAAAGTACCTTGAAAAAAAATAATATAAGTTTCCACGAGCTGGGCGTTAACAATTATTTTTTGAGTATAATCTCTGTTCCTTTGCAGTTGTTATCATTGCTTCGCAAGCTCAGTCCTGACATTGTTCACTCACACACAGAATTTCCTGATTTTATCCTGGCAAGCACACTTCGATTGAACAAACTTATGGGGGACAAAAAAATTTCTGTTGTCAGGACAATTCACAACACCGTGTTATGGCCAAAACGCAAACTATTTGCCAGAGTGACCGAAAAAATGTTCGTGAACGATGGCATAATTTTTGTTTCCAAAGGCGCGCAAAAAGCCTATTCTGATTTACGGAACAAACTGAGCCTGAGCATCAGTAAAAATGCAGCGCTTATTTATAACGGGATTGATGTGAAAGCCATAGAAAAATATGATAATCATACAAGTACTGAAGATATTGGCATTATCCTTGATAGCAATTATGTCAATTTTTGCTTTGCCGGCAGACTAATTGAACAGAAAGGCTTCGATGTCCTTGTAAAAGCCGTGAAACAGCTTCCGGCAAAATATCTTAAGAAAATCAGGCTCTACGTATTTGGAGCAGGCAAGCTTATTTCTTTACAGCACTATATCAAAGCGCACAATCTTCCTATCATTATTCATGACCCTGTTAATGACGTGCATAAATATTTCTCTCATTTCGACTATATTATTATGCCATCGCGATTTGAAGGCCTTGGTATGGTGTCTATTGAGTCTTTGGGTGCAGGAGTACCGCTGCTTGCTTCGAATGCCGAAGGACTCGTTGAGGCCCTCCCGGCAGATTGGCCATTAATTGTGCAGAATGAATCTGCATATGATCTTACAGCTATGATAAGAAACGTTATAGATGGTCTCTATGATCGGGAAATGCTGGCTAAAATGGGGAAACAGTTTATTAAAAGTAATTTTGATTTAAACAAATCTGTGAAACAATACGAAAAATTTTATTCTCAATATCTCAAAATGCGTAGCTGAATATACAAAATGTAAATGTTCGTATAAGAAAAAAAGCTAATTGTTACAAAAAATTATCTTTTTCATTATGAGATATACAACCTGGAGATAAACGAAGGGAGAAGAAGCTATGGTCATAAGTAAAAAAAATATTAGAATAGCTGAAGTGATTAAAGCATTAGGTCATGCTGTAAGATTCCAGATTCTGGCAGAATTATTAAAAGTTGAAAATGATTGTAATGTATCAACTATCCAGAAGATACTCAAGGTGCCGCAATCAGCATTATCACAGCATTTGACATTGCTGAAAAATAAAGGGTTCTTAAATTCCAGAAGCTATGGCGTGGAGCGGTATTATTTTATCAAAGATGCAAAAATAAAGACGTATATTCGAAATCTCCTTGCATCGTGAAATTACGTGGGGGCGCACCAATGTGTGCGCCCCTACATCGTTGTGATGCCGATACCCTTGAAACCCTCTATTAATTCCGTTTAATAAGATTGATTGATGTTTTACCAGGCATTGCTGCGTGGATGCTGTCTATTGTATTGGGGATTAATTGGCATTCCGTATTTCCGTACGGGCGCGCCGCTGGCACGCCCTAATTGCTTCGAACCACGACATATTTATTGTATAGGGCGTATCACCGACACGCCCCTACAACAAATTGATGAAACCAGGATAACGATATATGAACACAACCTATAATCCCGCAATTCACCATCGGCGATCAATCCGCTTACGGAATTATGATTACGGCCAGTTCGGATATTATTATGTCACGATATGTATCCATGAAAAACGTCATTTATTAGGCGAGATCGAAGATTACGAAATGCATTTATCGGAGATGGGGGCAATTGTAGAACTGGAATGGAAGCGATCGGAAGTAATTCGTAACGAAATAATAATCCATGATTTTGTTGTTATGCCGAATCATCTTCATGGGATCGTGCAAATAAATTGTGATTCCGTAGGGGCGAAGGGCCCTTCGCCCGTACATGATAGCCAAATTTGTATGAAACCACGATCATTATCATCATTGATTTCAGGGTTCAAAGCTGCCGTGACAACGCAATGCCGCCAGTCAGGCCACCCCGAATTCGCCTGGCATCGTGGCTACCATGAACGGATCGTCCGAAATGTCGACGAATTGTTCCAAGTTCGCCAATACATCCGCGCCAACCCAATGGAATGGGCAATTGCCGAGGAACCTGGGATGTGGTGTGGGTGAACGGCCGTTCGCCCCTACAATATGGCCCATCAAAAAAATCAGGCATCAAAAACACCCTGCAATAATGAATTAATAATTAACGATATATAAATATCCAAAAAAGGAGAAATAAAGAATATGAATAAGCAACTGAGTAAGACCATGATCAGAATATTGGGACTGTTTTGTGTGCTGATGGTAGTGGGGATGATGACGGGGTGCTCCAAGCCGGAAGGCGACAAAGAATACCAGTACAAGTTCCCGGCCTGGACACCTGATGGCAAGATCGTGGCTGTGCGGCGAACAATCGTAACCTATCCTGATGGTGGAGGATTTGGCGGTGGTGGTTATGGCGGGTACGAGGAATATCATCTGGTTAAGTTTAATGATGATGGGAGCGGCGAGCAGACAATAAAAGAAGTCGGCTCTGATGCCGGGTATATTTCGGTGTCGACTAGCAGCAATTATATTGGGTATGCGGTTAATAACTATATTAATATTATTGATTGGGGTGGGAATAAGGTAGACAATGTGACAACTAATGTTCCTTATTATTCTTATTTTGATTGGTCTCCTGATGAGTCAAAAATTGTATTTAATAATCTTACTGGGTTAGCAGTTATGAGATTGAGTAATCATCAAATATTGAAACAATTTGATAAGGGAGAATTTCCATCTTGGAAAAACCCAAATGGAATAGCCTTTATTTCTTCAGACCAAGATAGAGATTATTTATCAACAATTGATTCTACTTTAGAA
>QKMY01000055.1 GCA_003242895.1 Candidatus Margulisiibacteriota bacterium | reverse complement strand
GCATCTGAAACTTTTTAATTATTCTCAATCTGGCCGGTTTATTTTGAATCGGCCAGATTATTCAGCAACATTAAGCCGGATTATTCTGAGAAATAACAATAATTAGTAAAAGTAAGATCCTATAAAGTAAGTTACTAGAGCCCGCCTATTCTGCGGGCTCTAGTAACTTAAATTTAACTAAGCAATTTTTTAATTTGTAATATGCATCCGTTGTTCGATAATCGATCTCTTTTCGAGTTCCGATGGATGCGTAAGCTGTTCTTCCAGCAGATCATTGCTACCTATAGAGTTTTTTGCAAAGTATTCAAATGCTTTTTCCCAAGCCTTGTCATCTGGTTCTCCCCATAGTTTTTCATAGTCTTCAGTACCGGGATAAGGGAACTCGTTGCCAGGTTTATTTGCCCAGATACCAAAATGCTGGAGGTATTTTTTCCAATTTTCGACTAGTTCGGGATTATCGCTTTTTGAATCAATAAGCATTGCCTTCACAAAAGGTATTCTTTTTTTGGTATAAATTATATGTTCAATAATTTGTTTCGAGGTTACGATATATTGATTATTTGGCAGCAGGTATTTTTTCTCGCTGATATTCTTAACTTCGGCTTCAATCGATACGCAGCCTGACATTCCCAGCAAATTTAATCGCTCCCTGGTCCATAGCTCAAGTCTAGTTTGTATACCGAATTTTATGGGCCGTTCAGCAAGGGCAAATAAGAGATCCGTATCTGGCAGGAACAATTCGTCGATAAAATATACATATTCTATGCCACAATGTATGAGATGATCCAGCTCTTTTATTACGGTACTGAGCTGCCGTTTCCTATAACGGCTACGAAAGGGATTTGAAGTGGGCATTGGATTGCCTCGGGAAGCCTCTATTTCTGCCCCGGAAGATAGGTCTGGGAAATTAAAACGATTATGCTGGTGGTGATTCCTTGAAAGTAGCTCTGCAGGCCATAATAGAGATGTCAGGTTATTCATGTCTGATTCGTATGCTGAACCTTGAACTATAATTTCATTCTGGTTTTTATAGCAAATTGAGGGGATATTTTTCCAGGTTAACGGATTTTTATCTGTAAAAAGTGATACTATTTCTTCGCATTCTCCAATAATTACTGCATCAATGCCAAGCTTTCTGAGTATTATTTCCGGAGTTAACGATCCGTGGGGGCCGACAGCAATTTTTGTTGCAGGTATGTTGTGAAGCACCTTGATGGTTTCAATCGGGATGATTAATTCCGGGGGAGTGTCTCGCCAGGAGAGATAACTAGGCGCTGTAGTGATAACTACGAAGTCAGGATCAAACCTGATGAGTCGATTATAAATCCCTTGTATGCTTAGTTTCTCGAAGTGGCCATCAATTATAATTGCTTCATGTTTTTTCTTTTCCAGCAGGGATTTTGTATATCCATACTCGATTGGAAGATGGGGTTCATTGCATCCGGGAGAAAAAACGCCGTTTAATGACCAGTTAGGATTAATGAGCGCAAATCTCATTGTACAATCCTCCCACATTCAAGTGTTCGATAGTTTTTAAGCAGCAGCTAAGCCAATTCTCTCTGCCCGCTCCCTGCTGTTAAAAAAAATTGATCCCATATCATTTATTTGTTGCGTGCTCAGGATATTTTTTGCAATCTCGAATATTCTGCTTTCCTCTACTTTGATATGATGTTCTATGAGATCTCTTAGTACCGATAATTGAGGGTACCAGGCATCGGCATCTATGGGTTTTTGATCGAGTTCATCTAATAGAAACTGAGCCGCATGGTGTTCTTCGAAGGCCTTGAGTGTTTCACCATAGGCTATTTCGTTTTTTGTTAGTGCCTGATAAAATATCTTTTCCTCAATTTTCATATGCATTAGAAGTTCTTTTTGGAGCGAAGAGAAAAGTCTTTGCCTGAATCGCTTTTCAGTTTCCGGGAGGTTTTTCAATTGATCGAATATATTTATAACGATTGCATGATCTGCTTTGAGCTGGTCAAATATATTTTTGCTCCGTTCACCTTTGCTCAAAGATTCTCCGGCGACCACCTCTATCGTTTCGGTTTCATTGCTATGATGGGACTCCTGTGCGCCCTTTCCCGGTACTCGTTCCCAAAGGCGATCGACAATGGCCTGGCTAATATACTGTAAATGCTTTTTTTCATCGTTAAAATTGAGCTTAACTTGATTTTTTATTATCAAGGGCATATCAAGGTCAGCAACTTCTTGATAATTACGATTAATAAGCTTTTCATTAGATTCAAGTGCTCTAAGTGCACCTTCAGTCCCGGTAACACTTCTAAGTACGGTAAAACCTTCAATAAAAAAACCTTTGAGGTCTCTTATTAACTGTGGAGGTGCTTCTCCCAGATCGAGAATACGATCAGACAGATTCTTGATATGTCTTTCGTGATCGCTATGAAATTCTGCAATTTGCCGATGAATTTCAGGTTCGTCGATTTGGTCAAGCGCCTGTTCGTATGAGCGTGCAGCATCAAAGTCGGTCTGCATAAGCGAAATTAATTTATCAATTATCTCTTTTTTATTCATAATCCCGCCTCCGTTTTTATCAAATTACCTTCTTTTGCTATTGAAGTTATTGGTTATGTCATTATGTCTGCCTCATTTTATTCAAGCGGTCGTTAATGTCAATGATGAAAGAATCTGGACGATACGGCTTAATTTGGGTCTTTAGCTGCAGACTCGAAAAAGAATAACGCAGCATCTCCGCGATAGAGAAGTGACTAAAACAGCACTTTGTAGCCGAGTAAAAGATTCGTGACGCTTTTATCAAAGCCACTTACCGAAAAATTGTTTACTCCGGTTTCCAAAAGAAGGGCTTCATTATCAAAATTGAAAAGTTTGGTTTTGATAGATAAGCCTAAAATAAGGTTGTAGCCGAGGTTTCCTTCTGATTTTGACGGACTGTTTGTTCCTGCACCTATATATAGAGAGAGAGGTGTCCCTTCGTTATTGTAATAGAGAAGCTCGTTAAGATAAAAGACTGCGGAGCTTTGATCATCCCCTTGAGCAAATCCATAGCTTATCCTCGTGAATAGGGTGAATACATCAGATATGCTGATCGGAATTGTTGTCAGGTCTGCAATGATGCCAAATCCCGGTGCTATAGCTCCAACTCTGAATCCAGGCTGGAACCAAGATTTTATTTCGGTCGAAATACTGATCTCCTGGTCATCATTGTTATCAGCAATTAGCATGACCGAGGACTGGATGTTCTCGATTTTCTCATTACTGTGACCAGGAAGCGAGAACAGGCAGATGACCACTATTATTGTTACAATGGGAGCGAAAAATTTTCTAAAAAGCATGGGTCGCACCTCCTTAATTTGGGGGCATTATATATCATCCTTTAGAAAAAAATAGTACCTTATTATTTTTTCGATAAGTATTGGTAACTCGCCGGATAGTTAAATTCAGATCAGAAAAAGCTCAAAAGAATTGTCTGGGTTAAAAAGAATCGCATAGAAACGACCAAATGCTTCCGCCGATACCCCCATTAGTCGCTAGCGATGTTATTCGCGGGGCTGTTGCGATTTCCGATGTCATTATAAAAAAAGTATTGGCGAGCAGCCCTCTCTACGATTACGAACCGAACGAAGCAGTAGAAGTGCGATTATAACTTTTTGCGATCGATAACATAAAGGATAATGATAACGAAAGGTACAAGAACATCGGAGTATAGGATCGATCCTGCATTGAGCGACGTGTAATTCTTCATCAGAATTATCTGTCGTACATGGCTGATACCAGCACCGAAAAGAAAAACCGAGGATATAATTACCGTCGCTAGCCAGAAGTCCTCATCTTTCCAAGCGCAAAGCAAACCCAGGACCCCCATCCCCAGATTCGATATGCCAACTTGAAATTGGAATGGACTGCCTGTCGGCCAACCTATGCCTTGCGCTAATGTGTTCGCAAAAAATATATGCCCTAATCCGGCAAAAATGCCTTGTAGCCCGATAGCATAAATCAGTAAGTATTTGAGCAGCGATCTTGCCGGGGGTTGTTTGTACAGGGAGATAGCGACCAGAGAGTGGACGATAGCTAAGAGAATAAAAAGAAAGCTGAAATTATTATTGATAAATTGAGATAATTCGCCTGTCATAGGTGCATTCCTTTCTTGCTAAAATAAGTTTATTTTAATATTCGGATTTGATAATAAAAGAATGATTTTGTCAATGGGTGAAATTGTGAGGACCAGTTCGAACTCCTATTAATAAATTACCCTGACCTGCGCCTTTTTCCTATCCTGATTCCCAAATTATCAATAACTGTATCAGACAAGAAGCGGAAAAGCCAAAAAACACCGGATTTACAGCTAACAGGCTAATTGGGAAAAATAATAGGAGGATTAATTCGCTGTGCGAATATAATATTAATTTACTATAATGATAAATATCGTGTATGATTAAATTATTATACGAGGAGAATCAAATGAAAAAAATCTTTTTAATTTTGTTTTTATCCATAATAGTTGTGTTATTACACGGTTGTTTTACTGCCAAGGAATCAGGGTCACCTGCCCCAGCACAAGATAATACACATGTTATTATTACAGATCATTTTGGATATGATTATTCTGCTCAAGTTGCTACAGGCAATTACGAGGTAAGCGATGGCGGGATTCTCGCCTGGTGCCCAGATAGTACTACGAATGCAACTTATGCGGATTATTCCGGGTACTTCTGGTATTCTAATTTCATGACAAATAGTCCTAACTATACCTCTATGTTCAAAAATTGCGGACCAGTTGAGCTGTCATCCATAACTTCTATCCCAAATACCTGGGATGCAATTCCATTAGACCCTATCGTTACAAATAATTGTTATGTGGCTAAGTGTCATGACGGGTACGTGGCATTTCAAGTCCTGGCTATTGGTTCGGCGAATATCACAGAAGACACTTCAGACAAGTTTATGCCTGTGAAAATAAAATATAAATATACTGCGACAAATAATTTTTAAACGATAATACAGGCACAAAATTAATTGGAGCCAAAAAAACGTTACAGGTGATATCTCAGTATTTTAAGTAATTGTGGGCTTGAGGCGGCATTGCGCCTGGAACTGGTCAATATCGAATCGAATCGAGCCTTTGAAGGAGGGCGGAGCGGTCAACGCGTTATCCTGCCCGGCTACAAGGGAATGGCTGGAAATGCCGGATAGTTCACCTTTTTTGAACATGGTGATCCTTCCAAATTCGCCGTCAAAGCCTTCTTCGATATAAATCTGACCCCGGCGCATCCGCATAATGCTTTCAGCCAGCAATTCGCCGCCGGATTCGCGGATTTGAGATTCCTGCGCAAAGAGCAGCGTATGGAAATCAGGTCCGATGTTCTTAAGAACCTCAAAATATTTTTCCCGGACACGTTTTGTTGTGGTTTTCTTGTTCTCTAATTCGGCAATGATGTCTGGGAGCGAGGTTATGGAATAAAAATCTTTTTTGCAGGGCGCAGTTGTTATATCATTTCGGTCGGCAAGCTCGGCTACCCGGTACAAGACGCCTTTGGTTACCGGTTTAAGACATACCGGGCAGAGATCAGCATGCTTGATGGTTTCTAAGGGGTCCCAGCAGATATTGCAATTGCGATGTCCATCGTAATGGTATTTGCCTTCTTGAGGAAAGAATTCGATAGTGCCGAGAAATCCCCGATTGTACTTGAGAGCATCATAAATGGCTTGATAGGAGAGTTCCGTATCAAAAATATTGGCTTCGCGTCCGAGCTTTTCGGGGGAATGGGCATCAGAGTTGGAAACTAGTCTGAACGTGTCGAGAAAGCTGCATGTCCAGTTCATTGCCGGGTCACTTGAAAGCCCTGTTTCCAGTGCAAAAATGTGCGGCGTAAGATCGCCGTAACATTCCTCGATTGTATCAAATCCCGATTTTGAGCCTAGTACCGAAAACCAGGGCGTCCAGATATGAGCCGGTATTAGAAAGGCATTGGATGACGATTCCAGTAGTATTTCTAACAGGTCTCTCGAATCAAGGCCGAGAATCGGCCGGCCATCGGACCTGATATTGCCGATTTTTTCCAGGCGGACCTGAAATTTCTCAACTGAAGCAAAGTCGGGGAATACGCAGAGATTGTGGACTTTGCGGACTTTTCCGTTTTTTTTGTAGATATTACTTATTTCTGTTGTTGGCAAGAAGTGGACAGTTCCTGGCATGGTTATGCAGTCGGGGGTATTTGCCGGGCTGAGTTGATATTCTTTTTTGAGCTGATAGAGTCCGTTCCCAGCTATAGCGAGTTTTTCCTTTAGTTCGCGCAGCCAGCCGGGGTGAACACAGTCTCCTGTGCCCATGACCTGGATCCCTTTTAGTTTTGCCCAGTAATCGAGGTACTCCGGGATCAGCTTTTTACTGGTGGCTAATGAATAATGCGAATGAATGTGAAAGTCCGCGATAAACTTCATGATTAGCTTCTTTCGCCAAAAGATAAGTTTGATTTAAACACTATAATAGTAATTGAAGAAATTTTAAATAGCTTAAACTATAAACTCAATAAACAGGTATCTTTGCTATAATAATAAAATAGGCTTGCGCTACCTCTGCGAGGAGAATGAAAACTAATGCGAGGCTTTGATTGTTAGGGTACTTAATGTTCTCGATTAACAAGCAATAGAAAGGGTTATTATGAAAAATATTAAAGAAGCGATAACAATGGCAAATTCTTTATTACCAAAGGGCGTTATTTACCCGGCTGAACTACTTATGAAGCATGACCTCACAAAAAATCCTGACAGGGAATATCTCTCTTACTTAGTGAATGGCGGTGCCGGTGGCGGTTACCATCACTGGCTAACGCTGCTTCTGAAGCATTCTGAAGCTAAAACGATCGTTGAGCTAGGGAACCGGTATGGTTCGAGTACAATTGCATTGTATCATGGGTTAAAACCGGACCAGGTACTGTATTCCCTGGATATTGTTAAAGATCAGCGATTTGTGCCGGAGGTTATCTATTCGGATCAACGGGTAAAATTCGTTATCGGAGACGCACTGGACCTGAATTCTTATTTAGATAATAACATTGATATTCCGATTGATATCGATATATTCTGGACGGATACGGAGCATTTCTATGAACAAGTAGCCGCCGAGTTTGATGTCTATGAACCGCTTTTTTCTGATGAGGCTATTATCGTAATGGATGATATAAACATGAATGATACCAGGCAGTTATTTGATGCGATGCCTTTCGAGAAATACGACTTAACAAGTATTTGTCATGGGAGTGGATTTGGTGTGATTCATTATGTTCGAGACGAGAAAGAACGGGGTAAAAGCCGGTTAGAGCGTATTAATCAGTCATTATTAAACTCAAGCAAAATTATCTATGGTAAATATCAGCGGAACTTAATTGAACTTGAGCGAAATAAGAAAGTCCTCGCAAACTACCTCTTGATGAATTAGGTTTTCTGCTGCTAGTGCGATAATTCTTGCCCATTTTCGATTTGGTGTGAACTTGGAACTCGACTGAATATTATTGTGCCTAAAATCAAATATAGATAATTGCCCCAAATAAATGCTATGATTAATCATTATGAATAATTTGTAAGTTTCGTTTCGTATGTAATAAAATGTGGTTATTTCCCAGAGAGATTTCATCCCTGAAGTATGTTCAGTTAAAAATAACAAGAAAATTGCAATGACCTAATAGGCTAACCCGAAGGTTGTTGAGACTATCGAGAAAACGATTCAGTCTCTACCAGCACTTTTTTCTTGGTTGAAAGGTGCAACTGACGAATTTGTTCTCGATAAATAATTAATGCAAAAGGAGGTGCGCGGCAAGTTTTTTTATGTGGGATTAAATTAAATGAGGAGGTATTTAATGAAAAGATATATGTTCGCTGGGATTCTTGGTTTGTTGTTATCTATTAGTTGTGCTTTTGCCGCTGACATAACAATTGTCACTGAAGACTGGGGACCGTTCAACTATATTAAAGATGGGAAGGTTACGGGATTATCAACTGAAATTATCCTAGCAGCAGTTAAAGATGCCGGGCTAACTGCAGAGATTAAAGTTCTTCCTTGGTCCAGGGCTTATGATATGGCATTAAAAAACAAAAATGTATTTATTTATACGATAGTTCGCACTTCGGAAAGAGAAAAGTTGTTTAAATGGGTTGGCGAACTTATGAAAGATGAAAATTACTTTTTTAAGCTAAAAGATAGAAAAGATATTAAACTGGCAAAACTTGAGGATGCTAAAGTTTTCAAAATAGGCGCAGTTAAAGATGATGTTCGAGAGCAATATCTGACAGGTAAAAAATTTAAAAAACTGGATATTGTTTCTAACGATGAAAACAATATGAACAAATTGTTCCTGGGAAGAATAGATCTTATGGCTGATAACGAATTTGCGATGTCTTTCAGAGCAAAACAGCTTGGGCTGGATTTTTCCAGATTAGAGAAAACTATTTTAATTCCGGAGTTGTCGGAGCCGCTTTGTTTTGCTGCCAGTATTGCTACTCCAGATGATATTGTAAAGAAGTTAATCGCTTCACTGGAAAAAGTAAAGAAGGGCAAGGAATTTGCAAAAATTAAAGCTAAATATCTGAATTAATTTTAAGGATGTTTAAATTCTCTGGTAATATAAGAAATAAACCTATGCTAGAGGAGTGAACAGCGGGGGAACCTATAGTTTTCCTGATTAAGAAAAGAGGAGTGATTTTTTTATGAAAAAGGTAAGAGTATTATTATTGGGAGCATTGTTGATGAGCATGGTGGCATCGTTTGGAAACGCGGCTACTACCTATATGTTTACTTCGTTAACTGATTCAGGCGCACTAAAGGGAGGTGTCGGGTATAATCTAACGGATATGATCTGTCTTGAGTTAAGTGCAAATAAAAATGGTAGTGCACAGACAAACTTTTATGCCGATGCTTATTATGGTCCGTATGCAATTGGTGTAGGGAATGACGGAGCCGATTATTATTATGATATCATGTATAGTGTTTCTAAACCGATTAATAGTGAGTTATCTCTATGTATAACCGCAACTCTTATTGAGATGTATTCAAAAGAGAATACTAAGCCTAATTATTTACCAGGGTTCTCTGCTTCAGTTAGTGTACCGCTATTTTAAGCTAGAGTATTATTCTGATGATAAGGATACCCTTAAGCCAAAAGCTTAAGGGTATTTTTTAGAGATATCTGCTATGCGGTAAAGCCTTTCTAATGCAGGTAAAACGGCTACGTGAGCTTACGCTTAATCCCCTCGTTCACAGCCGTGGTAATAGCTGCAACTAAGTCTTGATATTTTTTTTCGTTCATGAGGGTATCAAGTTCTTTCTTGATGTCAATCAATTCGTAAATTATAAAATCAGAGGCACCTATTGCTTGAATGTCTTCGCCTAAGACTATCCGGAGTTTAAGGCTGTTTTCATCTTTCATTTGCATATTTTTATCCAGATCGGCGTGGAGAAAAACAATAAGCGAGTGGCTCCCGACATTGACATTATGCCGGCATTTTCCTTCCTGATGTATTACTGGCGGCCGTATCAGGATATTAAAGCCAAAAACAGGTTCAAGGGCATCATATTTATAAAAATGGTTTTTATTTTCATATACGAGATAGGCAGGTCTGTCATTTCCTTTTAGTAATGCTTGTACGAACGATCTCACTTGGTTCTGAATTGGACGATAAGGGTTTTCCCATTTTTCCTGGAGCTGAATAACTTTTTTTATCATAGTAATCAATCCCATATGTTAAGGCATAATACCGCAGTTTATTTCCAACTGGGCTTACACATTAATATATCGAAAATTGCCCACACATAATTTCATTTTTTTTATGACGTTTTCGTTTTTTATGACCCAGTGTGAAAGAGTTTTCATACGCTATGCGCTAGTCCACAATCATAGGGAGGATGATTGTATTAATTCAAAAAAAATTATACCGGTAAAAAAGTAGTACAGTCCGGGTGGTTATTATGCAAGCCCACATGAATCCCGTCAGCCTTGCATTCCAGGGATTCATTGTACGTGCAGGCAATTACCTTGCAAGCGCCGACTGCACTTGCAACATCGTCAAATCCTGCTTTCTTTGCCCCTTTGAAGTAGGTATCACAGGTTGGCTCAAGGTCCCCAACCGTTATGGCATCAGCATGACATCGTTGATTATTATTAAAGGCACAGTCCGCCATTAAACAATCCAAAATTCTTGGAATACGCTCCTCCATACTAAACACCTCCTTGTTAACAAGCATCCTCCCCATATGGTGCTGCATCATAAAGGGTCTGAGCCCAAAGTCAATCGACGATAAAATGGGTTATCGCGGGTTATTTCAAGGTCTTTTGTCATGATACAGCTTTCTGGATCCGTATAGTTATCTTTCCGGTAACAAATCAATGTAATGTGAAAATTGTAATTGATTTCTTTTTTGGATATTACGGAGTGGAGCCGATATGGTAGAATCCGGTCAATTCTTATTCCGATATCGGGATGGGCTGCATATATTTCAAGAACGTTAGCGGCATAAGCAATTATAATTGGGAAAAGACTATGCACCAAGGAGCATTTTTATTCAGGAATGCCAGATTAATTTCTCTATTTTTCTGTGGTGATGTTATGACTGGCAGAGGCATTGATCAGGTACTGCCTTATCCCAGCGATCCGATTATCCATGAAGCTTACCTAAAGGATGCCAGGGGATATATAGAGCTTGCAGAACAGGGGCAAGACCCGTTTCCCCGCAAGGTTGATTTTTCTTATATCTGGGGAGATGTTCTTGAAGAACTCGAACGGATTAACCCTGATTTTCGCATTATTAATTTAGAAACGAGTATAACGACGAGCAATGATTACCTGAAAAGCAAGGGTATAAACTATAGGATGAATCCCAGGAATGTTCCGTGCTTCACGGAAGCTAAGATAGATTATTGTTCTCTTGCGAATAATCATGTTCTTGATTGGGGATATGCGGGGCTTACTGAGACCTTGGATGTTTTAGATAAAGCTCAGCTTAAACATGCCGGAGCAGGGCGGAACAGTAAAGAGGCACAGTCTCCTGCGATAATGGAGTATTCAGAAAAAGGACGACTCATTGTCTTCTCTTTTGGGTCGGGCACGAGTGGCATTCCTAATAGCTGGATTGCCAGTGAAGCTCTGCCTGGAATAAACCTAATCCCGGATTTTTCGGTTGAAACTATAGAGTTTATAAAAGAAAAGGTAGGAAAGGTGAAACAACCAAACGATGTGGTGGTTGCCTCAATTCATTGGGGTGGAAACTGGGGGTATGAGGTTCCGGCGGATCAAAGAGAATTTGCTCACAGGCTTATTGATCACGCCGGTATTGATATTATTCACGGACATTCTTCTCATCATGTTAAGGGAATTGAAGTATACAACCACAAGTTAATTCTCTATGGGTGTGGTGACTTTTTGAATGACTATGAGGGAATTACTGGTTATGAACTATTTCGTGGTGATCTGGGGCTTATGTATTTTGCAAGCATTGATTCACAGACCGGCAACCTTTGTCAGCTTCGGATGACACCGACACTGATTAAATATTTTAGAGTTAATCGTGCCTCAAGAGTAGCCGCCGAGTGGTTAATCAATACTCTGAACCAGGAAGGAAAGAAGTTTGGAACTTCGGTCGCATTAAATTCAGATAATTCTCTAAGTTTGCAATTTTGATAGATTTCTTAAGAATAATCTACTTTGGCGGGCATCGCTGAGGACCTCGTCGTTCCTTCTTTGCTGATTACCAGCTAATTCCAGAATTATGCTACCTCGAAATGCTGTCCTTGTTAACGATAGAAGCAACTTGTGCCAATCTATCGTTCCCGATCCCGGAGGTAAATGATCATCATATTTTCCTTTATTATCATGGGCATGGATATATCTTAAATAGCCTGAGATTTTGTAGGTTATTATATCTATATCGCCAGATAATGCAGCATGCCCCGTATCCATGCAGGTTCCTACGTTTGTGGTATTAATCGATCCCAGGATCCAGAGCATATCTCTCATATTTCCAAATATCAGGTGAGGTAATACATTCTCTAAAACAAGGTCGATCTTATGGTCCTTACAAAAAGATGCAACTTTGTTAAGGACTTTTCCCGCATTTTCCAATCTCTGCATATGGTCCTGGTCTGAAGGGTTGTGAGGCTTTTCCGGCCCGGGATGTATTACCAAATACCTGACTCCTATTAAGACGGCAGCGTCCGCAGCATTGAGTAATTCCTGGTACGAATTGTCCCGCACTTTTTCATCAAGGGACGTTATATCGATATCAGCTCCGAAAGGGGCATGAAAAGAATACGGCTCGATTCCTAATTCTGCCATTTTTGCTTTTGCCTGTTTTACAGCTTCTTTATTATGATAATCAAGATGGCTGGGAGAAGAACTTATTTCAATAGTACAGAACCCGGCATTTCTTATATCTTCCAGGCAATCAAAAATGCTTATCTGGTAAAAGCAGCCGGTTGAAATACCGATATTCCAATCATTCATGATTTTTTCCTTTTTAACAAATTTGCTCTTAATGTGTCGAGCGTGCAGGATTGATTATTATCGAAACAATAATGCATTCCTTTGGTTGACGTACAATTAAAATCGTTTAAATTATCTAAGCCGACCTCAATCTGTCCGGCAAAAACTCTCACATAAAAATCAGCGCGTAATGAAGCATCATAGGTATACCAGTGATGGCCCCAGCCATAATCACGCTCATATTTTGACCTGATTAATCCGGCAATATGCCGGGGATGCCAGTCAAGCGCCAGAAGAGATCGGACAACAAGCCTGATACCTCCAGGTTTTTGCAAAAGGTCATTCGGGTGCATCAGAATATATTGAATACACGGCGGTAGATCTTTCATAGAAAGCCTATCATAAGTATTTGGCCACGTTTCAGGATGATGGTGTTCCAGAGAGTAAAAGCGGGTATGGAAATCAGCTAAATCGGATTGTTGGTACTCCGCAATAAGCGCTGACATAAAATCGGACTGGTCGGGAATCCTTACAGCAGAAGTTATAGCAAGGGAGGCTGCTTTTTTTTCGTCTCTCATTATCCGGATAGCGTGGTTTATTTCCAAATTGTTTCTCGGTATCATAAAAATAAATGGCATATTGCCTCGCGTACTTTCATTCAAGATACCGTATTTGTACCAGGGTTTTAGGTATACACTGAACGGCAGCCGGATCATTCTGGTAGTTAATGGGTCTCCGTATTCGGTTATATCTATAGAAATCATTTCTCGCCCTCGTTCTTGAGGAGTAACTTCAACAGCAGCAAGCTCTAGAGGAAGCTTAGATAACGGACCGGCTTTGCGTTTTATTAGATGAGCAACGTATTCCATAACCAGGGCAATACCAGAAAAAGCTTTTCCCAAGGATACATCAACTTCTTCACCTTCAGGGCCACGGTTGCTTTTATAATAATTAAGCAGATCTTGAGATACCCGCCCTATATTTTTTAGCAAGTCAAAAGCTTGTGACTTTTTTTTAATTCTCCAGGTGAAATGATGGCCTCGGCCACTTAATAAATTGAGTGCAATTATATTATATTGAAGCAAGATTTCCTCTACGGCATTATGTACAGGGTGTTGCAGAGAAAAGGTCCTTATAGGGTCCAGGTAAGCTTCTGCCGGAAAATCGTAATTAACGTACTCGATATCAAGGTCTATGATTAGAGAGTCTCTATCCCACAAAGACCGGCATATATCCAAGCCATTATTCAAATAGAAATCAAGGTCCACTGGAGGTCTTTTCTCATATTGATCAGAAGCCGGAATATCGCATCTGGTTATATAAACAGCGGAACTAGTGCTCAAAGTTGTTCCCCCGAGAAACTCTACCATTCGGTCACGAATTTTTTTATTTCTATAATACCCCGACGATTTTATATTTTTTTTTTCTTCCATAGTCTCATTTCCAGGTTGAATAACTATTACCATTGTACGTGTCTTGCCGTAAGCTTAATTCTAGCTTGATGAGTCTTGTATCACAGATAGGGAATTACATAAACACCCGGGTTTTTAAGATGTGAAAGCCGTAATTAAATTCAGTTAATCAAGAAGAGTTCTCTTTCATATAAGGGTGTGCAGGCAAGACAAAGTATCTTTGAATATATTGAAGCTTTTTGTAATCGTAAAAGGAGGCATTCAGGAATTGGGTGTTTTTCGCCCGATGACTATGAAAAGATTTTTATGCTAAAATGTGCATAATCTGATGTGCCGCATAGATTAACAACCGAGCCGCCCTTTAATAAAGATTCAGATTCTTTTCTTCCGACTAAAACGCTATATTCGCATATTGCAATGCAGAAGCAGAAATGTTATCCTTTTAATATCATTTTGTAGTTAAGCATTAAAAAAGAGGAGGTTATAAAAATGTCTATTATAGTTAACAATGCAAAATGCCCGCAGAATCACCCATGTCCATCTATCCGGGTATGCCCTGTTGGTGCGCTGACACAGATTGGTTTTAAAGCTCCGGAAGTTGATGAAGAGAAATGTATTGATTGTGGAAAATGTGCTCGCTTTTGTCCGATGGGCGCATTAGTATTGAAGAAATAAGAAAGCGTTAATATGCCAAGTCTCAGAGATATGATCAAGACCAGTTTATATATTGGGGCTACAGGATATGGCGGTCCTGCAATACTTGCTCATATGAAAACGGTCTTAGTTCGAGAGAAGAAATGGATATCGGAAAAGCAGTTTATGGAAGGGCTTAGCCTTGCGCAGCTTTTACCTGGAGCAATCGGGGTTACTCTGATGGGGTATATCGGATACAAGTTCCGAAAGTATCTGGGTGCTATTATAATGCCGCTCTTCTTCGCTATGCCGGCATTTATACTTATTACCGCACTAACCTGGGCCTATTTTCGTTATGGACAGCTACTCTTTGTTAAATCACTTTTTGCAGGACTCGGTGCACTGGTAATCGCACTGCTGCTTAACGCGCTCGTGAATCTAGGAAAAGCCGTCTTTCCAAAGTTATCGTGGAATGATTATAAAGGAATTATTATTTCTTTACTTTCTTTTTCCGGTATCTTTTTCCTTCATATTAATATTATCTTTTTAATAATGCTTTCAGGTCTTTTTGGGCTTGGCTTCTATTACTTCACGGGTGAATTTGAAAAAACCGGTAAAAGCACGAAGGATGAATCAGTGGAAATCAGATCAGAAGAGACTGCGACTGCGAGGTATGGGATAATGGATACCATTCTTCCTATCTTTATTTTCTTGCTGTTTATCGGTGTAGTAGTCCTTTCTCCTGCCAGAGTTTTGTTCGGTGAATTCTTTAAAATCGGTATGCTGGCATTTGGCGGAGGGTTTACTTCTATTCCTTTAATGCAGCATGAGATTGTCGATGCTCATCACTGGGTCGATTTATTGCAATTCAGGGATGGAATTGCCATGGGACAGATTACTCCCGGACCAGTACTAATCACTGCGGCTTTTATTGGCTATAAGGTTTTGGGCATATTTGGAGCGATAGTCTCAACGGCAGCTATCTTTATCCCGTCCTTACTTGCTATACTCGCATTAGGATCATTCCATAGTAAAATTAAGAATCTCAAATTAACGAAAGTTATCATTAAAGGTTTTCTCGCTGGATTTCTGGGACTTATATTGGCAACCATCATCAATTTTGGAATAACGTCGCTGATTAACTGGCAAACCTGGAGCATATTTGCGGTAGCTTCGGTTATACTGCTTTACTTTAAGAAAGACCCCGTATGGGTAATTCTTGGGACAATTGTAGTATCGCTGGTAATATTATGAAAATAGCAGCTTGTATATTTTAATAAAACCTTACAAGTAAAAACTATTAATAGCTGAGGAGATTTATATGAAAAGAACACTTATATTCATGACGGCGGTGCTATTCTCTACAGTGCTGATAAGTAATGGATATTCCATGCAAAAAGGAGAAATTACTTCAGATAATGTGACAACAAAAAAAGTTCAACAAAAATTAAACTATAAAGACATCTCACCGCTGGCAGCAAAAAAGCTCTTATCCAGCAATAAAAAAGCAATCCTCCTGGATGTACGGACTAACCAGGAATATGAAGAAATCCATATTCCCGGAAGCATGCTTATACCCCTTGATCAAATTAACACTGGTGCAAAAAAGAATTTAAAGAACAAGAATGCAATAATTATTATCTATTGCAGAAGTGGAAGAAGAAGTGTTCTCGCTGCAAATGAGTTACTGGAGATGGGCTATAAAAACATTTATAACCTTGGTGGCATCAAAGATTGGCCTTATGAGGTAGAAAAAGACAGTCCTATCTGAGTTGTGACAGGAACTGTTTCGGATCGTGGCCATCTACCCGGTCTTTAACAATAAACACGGTGAATGGTTTTTTGAGGTGTTGGTGAAATAGCACCTCGTGCCCCAGGCATAATCCCATTTCAAGAACAAAAGCCACATCGTCTTTATTGATGGCTCCTGCCTGACCAATAGGGTTACAATTAGCTTTTCTGACCGACCACTAAATAAAAATATTCATTATAGTTCCAGCTCTTAACCTCTGAGAAACCTGAAAGAACTAAAAGTTTTTCTACCTCAGAGACTTCAATCCTATCAGTCACCGAAGGGCCTCTTTCCATCGGTCTTTTTATCCACTCGATAACAGCCAGAGTACCATTTTTTTTCAGGACAGAGCCTGCGGCTTTTAAGAACCGTGGTTTATCTTCTATTTCATGCAAAACAGTACTCATTAAGGCAAAATCAAAATAACTCCGATTCACCGGAAAATCATATTCCTGTGATAAGACAATTTCAATGTTGCTGGCACAAGATTGGGATACTCTGGATTGTAGCTCCTTAAGCATCTCTTTTGAGGTATCAACCGCAACCACTTTACCAGAATTTCCAACTATCTCGGTTGCTGGAAAGGTGAAATAACCAATTCCCGCGCCGATATCAAGCATAATATTATCAGACTTCAATCCCAGATCCAATAAAATTTCTTTGGGAGGAAGTATTTTCATCCGTTCAGGATTATCTAACCGGCCTATATTCTTGGGATCAAATTTGTGCGGCATAGGTTCTCCTTTTCTAATGGGAGTGGCATTCGTGCTCATGCTGCTGACACGAATCACCGGAATCAACTATGTTTCCATCAAGCCAGTTATTAACTGTGGTTTTTACATAACCTGCACAGCCTCTATACACTTCAATTCCCTGGCTTTTTAATACGCTAACAGCGCCGTTTCCCATATTACCTGCCAGCATTACTGTTACCCCCGCCTGGGATAAAGTCTGTGCAATATTTGACTTGCACCCGCAACCTGCCGGTGATTTTATTATATCTTCCGCGATGATCTCCTTGTTATCGTTCACTGTGAAAACCGTGAAATATTCACAATGTCCAAAATGGTCATCTATTTTGCTGTTATTTGTTGGTAATGCGATTTTCATTCTTGTTCTCCTCTAACTTGTTTGCTTTTCGCAATGTAAATTGCGATGTTGCCCATCATCGATTCTTAAGGCTTCAAGCTCATCAAGGCTTAAAGGCACTATTTGTTTTCTTGCCTGATATATCTATACCTTCTTCTTTTAGTATCTCAATTTAATCTATATAAAGCTTTCCGGCAAGTTATTTAAACAGTAAATATATACCGCCAAAAATAATCAGGGTGCCGCAGATTCGTCTTAGCATTAATGTCCCATTTGATTTTTCATTCCAGTTAAGGTATCGCTGTACCAATTCAAAGGAGGTACCGGCTACGACAATAACTGCGCAATGCCCAATAGCATATGCACTAACCAGCATAATGGAAAACCATAAGCTTACGGAAGCTTTGCTCAGAGCGATCCCAAGAACAGGTATCATATAAGCAAACGTGCAGGGTCCAAGTGCAATCCCGAATACCAATCCGAGAATCAAGGCTGCAAATAACCCTTTTTTCTGGAATGATGGCTGTCCAAGCTGGGGAATAAATGGAAATTTCAGAACATCCAAGAGATATAAACCAACAAGAAAAAAAATACCAGCCACCAAATAATTAGCCCACTGACCGATATCTCCAAGCATTCTACCCATAGTCGCAGTAATTAATCCGATTATCACTATAGACATCCATATTCCTGCAGAAAAAAGTGTAGAGAAAATAAATGCTTTTTTCGTTGATGTTTGCCCCTGATCATTCACAAAGCCGATAATCAGAGGAATACTGGATAAATGGCACGGACTAAGAATAACACTGAGTATTCCCCAGATAAGAGCAGCACCCAGCGCGACATGCGCGCTAGAGTAAAGAGCATGTGTCAAATATGTGAATAGGCCAAGTATCATGCTATTTTACACCTTTTAACTTTAACACAGCCTCAAGTTCATCAACAGGGAAAAAACCGACATGCCGGTAATACTCTTTTCCTTCTTTATCTAGGAATACCTGTGTTGGTATTGCTCTAATCCCGTATTGTTCCCCAAATGGACGTCCTTCGGGTGTCCATACGTCGTGAAACACTACTTTGACTTGTCCTTTATACTTATTCTCAACTTCGTCCATAACAGGCTGCATCATCCGGCAGGGAACACAATTCACAGAACCTAACTCAATAAAGGTAACTGCGCTATTTGGGTTTTCCCTGGCAATCTTTTGATTTGCCGTAGGCTCTTTGTCCTTTATAGTTTTTTTTGAAAAGTTGCCGGATGCATATGCTCCTGATACAATTAAAGCCAATCCAATGATAATAATAACGGTTTTTTTCATCAGCAGCTACTTCCACAGGCACAGCTTGTTGGAACACCGGCGGTTGTAGAGCAACAAGGTCCCTTTAAAATAGCATTCGTTACTTCGTTTATTACTTCTTCTGTAACAGGAGTCTGCCCTTTAGTTAATCCCATTTCAGTTAATACATATGCCGTTGGCGTAACTCCGAGATTCTCAAGAGTTTTTTTTGCACAAGCGACAGAGCACCCGTCAATAGTTATATTCTTATCCGCTCCTTTTGCAGAGGCAACAAAGCCAGAAAACCCTGCACCAACTGCTGCAAGGCACGTCATAGCTCCGAATCCTTGAGTTCTAAGCTTGCGAACAACCCTGTCGCTTATCTCGCCAACATCAGCAGCGCCAGAACATGCATATAATAATTTTACTTCTCTACCACAGCATTTACCCATGATTTTTCCTGCCTTTCTTCTCTTAGATTAGTAGTTCCTTCAATTCATCGATTCCCGGCACTTTGCCTGCCACTCTTACTTTGCCGTTGACCACCAGTGCAGGTGTAACCATTACTCCATATTCCATGATTTTTTTAATGTCGGTTACCTTCTCCATGATGTATTCTTCTCCCAGTGCTTTTGCTGCTGCTTCTGTTACTTCCGCAAGTTTGCTGCATTTTGCACATCCCATACCCAAAATTTCTATTTTTTTCATGTTTTTTCTCCTTACTTTCTGATTTATTATGACAATAACCAATTAAACAGATACCCGGTAATAATTATTCCGATGGCAACTAAGCTGAAAAAAGTAGCCAGCAGTTTTGGTTTAAGGACTTTACGAAGGATAATACCTTCCGGGAGAGACAGCGCAGTAATTGCCATCATAAAAGCCAAGGCAGTACCCATAGCCATTCCTTTATCCATCATGACCTTAATTATAGGAATAATTCCTGCGGCATTTGAATATAGCGGTACCCCCAGGAGAACTACAATAGGCACTGCAATCGGGTTATTTTTTCCAGCGACTTCTACTAGGAAGTTAGACGGAGCATACCCATGCATTGCTGCTCCGATTGCTATCCCGGCAACCACGTATATCCAGACTTTTTGCAGTATCTCGTAGACATATCCTTTCGCGTAAGCCATACGTTCCGCCCATTTCTGGTCCGGTATTTCCTGATTTCCAACTGATATCTGATATACGTAATCTTCTACGTACCGCTCAAGTTTAAGCTTGCCGATGATAATCCCGCTGATAATTGCAATGATGAGTCCGCTGACGATATACAGCATGGCAACTTTCCAGCCAAAGAGACCCCAGAGCAGGATAAGTGCGACTTCATTGACCATAGGAGAGGAAACAAGAAAGGAAAAGGTAACCCCAAGCGGTATGCCGGCTTCAATAAACCCGATAAATAATGGCACAGCTGAACAGGAGCAGAAGGGAGTCACTATGCCTAACAGCGCCGCCAGGACATTTCCAACTGCCAGCGGTACATGGCTAAGTATCCTTTTTGTACGCTCAGGTGGAAAAAAGCTTCTTATTATGGCAACAATAAAAATAATCACAGAAAGCAAGAAAAATATTTTTACAGTATCGTAAATAAAAAAATGCAACGATGCTGATAAATGCGACTGAGGAGATAATCCCATAGCTCCGTATACGAGCCAATCAACAAAGCTTTTCCACATATTAATATCCTCCGGTATAATAAATAATCAGAATTTTACATGCAGCAACGAGCTATTTTCCCTTGTGCATCAGCATTCGCAACTAAAACAGAGTCAATACACATGAAGAACTCATTAATGCAAGGTATAACCAGCTTGTAATAGACCTGAAGCCCTTTTTTCTCATCTCTAACCAAACCTGCACTTTTAAGAACAGAGAGGTGTTTTGAGATTGTAGAAGTATCCGCACCAATTAACTCTGTAAATTCGTATACACACTTTGTACCTCTGGTAAGCTCATCAATAATGAGCAATCTGCTCGGATGCGCCATAGCTTTGACAATCTTGGCCCGTGCATCATATTTGGCTTTTTTCAATTCATTCATATCAACACCACCTTGCTATTTGGTAATATAGCAAAATAGCAAAGAGCTGTCAAATCTAAAAAGTTATAATTTTCGATGGGAGTTGAATTGTAATTGAAGTATGACAGGGTTACGGTTTCAGCTATGGAGTGAAAAGTACCGGATAACACAAAGGCAGATTGATGGGCAAACTAACAAAAAAACAATCCTCCTGCATCCAAAGGATACAGGAGGATATACTGGAGATTTATGATTATTATGCTTTAAATCTATCTACGAGCTTCGAGAGATTGTCTGCTATTTTTACCATTTCTATCGTGCTAGCTGTTACCTGCTCAATAGAAACTGTAATTTCTTCCGCTGAAGCAGAAACTTCTTCTGCTGTAGATGAATTGTCCTGTGCAATTTCAGCGATTTTGTCAACTTTATCATTGATCTTCTCGAATTTTTCTTTAATGTTCCTCGATGTGCGCTGGTTATTTTGTGATATTTCCTGAATATTGCCAACTGCACCCACTACCTCGGAAGAGTTTTTTGTCACCTGTTCAACAGCTACGGAATTGCTCTTAACTATACCGGTAATGCCATTAACAGTTTCGACAACCTGAGCGCTTGATGCAGACATCTCTTCAGCAGCAGCAGATATGTTTTGGATTTGGGTCACAGTATTTTGCACTGCAGTTATTACATTGTTCAGAGCTTTTTTTGCGCCCTGTGCTAATTCCGCCCCCTTTTGAACTTCCTTGGTACCAACCTTCATAGATTCAACGGCAACGTTTGTACCTGACTGTATTTGTTTAACCAATAGAGCAATTTCTTTTGTTGCCTTACCAGACCGTTCCGCCAGTTTTCTAACTTCGTCAGCAACTACCGCAAACCCTCGTCCATGATCACCGGCACGGGCGGCCTCAATTGCAGCGTTAAGCGCAAGCAAATTAGTCTGTTCGGCGATGTCATCGATTACTTCAATAATTTCTCCAATTAGCGACGAGTTCTTCCCGAGCTCTTCGATTTTTTGTGCTGCACTTAGAACAGTCTCTTTGATCTTTTCCATTCCATTAACTGTTTTAACTACAATAGCTTCGCCTTCTTTTGCCGTTTCAGCCGTTTGCATAGAACCTTGCGCTACATTGTTCGCATCAGCAGTTACCTGGTTAATGGCGTTTGCCATCTCATTGATGATTGACTTGGTATTTTCCACCTCAGAGATTTCTTTATGGGAAGCTTCTGCCAGCTTATTCATTGAAATATTTGTATGCTTGACTGTCGTTGCTGTTTGATCCAGAAAATTAACCTGTTTATCAGCTCCATCTGAGATTATATTGATTGTCTCAATAATAGCTTTCAGGCTATCACGTATTTCATTAATACTTTTTTGTTGAGAACCGGCTTCTTCTGCTACCGTTGCAATGGCTTTCGTTATCAGTTGTATTCCGGCATCTGTATCAACGGTTGTAGCTGACATCAGCTTAGCAGCATTTGTTACTTTATTTGAGCTTAATTTAATATTTCTGATCAAATAACCAAATTTGCCTATAAGTGTATTTATCCAGTAATTCAAAAAGTCGATTTCGTTATATATTGCTTCCTTGGTTACCGCGCATTCGAGACAGGATTTATATTTTCCTGATAGGATTGAGGGACAATGAATCTCAAGTGCACTTGAACCCACTGAATCCCAGCAACTAGCTTCTTTTCCGTATTCAGGACACTTGGGATTATTGCAGTTAACCATCGAAGAACAGTTACGTTTATTCATGGGTATTTTGCGATGAAGGTCTCCGTCACCTTCCAATATCTGCCGGATTATCTCAGCAACTGACTCTGTAGTCGCATTGATTCGTTTTATTACAGAATTATTTATGAGTATATAGATCAAAATAACAAGTGCCATACCTATCAAGACTGCAATAACAGAAAATTCTTTAACTGTGGAAAAAGTTTTATGAAGAGATTGGACGGATATATTCAGTTCGGCTTGCTCATCCTTTTTTAACTTTTCAGCCAGGTTCTTACGCAAGTCGTCAGATATTTTAATAAAATCGTCCATCGAAGCTTCACCTAGCTCGGCGCCATTTTCGCGATATAACTTAACGAGTGCATCACCTTTTGTTAAAAAGCTCGCAAATTCTGCTTCGACATTTTCGAGCTCCTTAACTCTCTCAGGGTTATCCAGATTTAGATTCTTGTAATCGGACATGACTTTTTTAAATTCGCCGACGGCGTTATCAATTCTTTTAATTCCTACGTTTGAAGAGGAAGCGCAAAGGTTGTTATACCATTGCTGTACTCTTACGACTATGTACTGAATGTCCTGGGCATGCATATAGCCTATGAGCTCATCTTCGGTTACTATGGTTACTGCTTTATTGACCTTATTAATAGAGTGATAAATCGATCCTCCCAAAATTACCAGTAGCAGGACAATTGGTGTAAACAAAACAACAAATTTTTTGCCAATACTTAATCTTTTGTATATTTCCAGGATATTCATATTAATTTATGCACTCCTTCTTTTTCAATAGTTAAAATTTTTATTATTTTTTAGCAATTTTTTACGCTATTAATAAGCTGTTAATATGAATAACAATACTAGTGTATCATAAATATTATGTTTTTCAAAATATGAGCCTGTTAAAATATTTGCAGTTACATAAGAAAATAAATAATCAGCAGAAGTTCTAGCTTTAGCCTCTTTCATTTATGGAATATAACGTTACAAGATAATAGTAGAATTTTGAAAAGTTTCATAGTTATGATAATATATTTATATTGTCACTTATTGTTTAAGCAAAATAGATGGCAAATATTATTTGTAGGAGGAATAAGATGAACAGCAATGTAACTGATGAAGTGCATAGGAAAGGTTTCTTTGATTCTATGGAGCGAAAAATGTATGCTGCAATATTGGTCTTACTGGTTTCTTCAACATTGCTGCTAAGTATAAGCGGTATCATCAATATGGAAAAAATAACTAAAAGTTTATGGGTTGATATGTTAACGAATGAGCTCAACCATAAAATGGCAGCTCTTAAAGCGGTAAGTCACGATAATAGTATTGAAGCAAAGGAAAAATTTTTAGCAGATAATTTGCACGGCTATAAATTTAAAGAACGCGGATTTATATATGTAATGGGCTCCGATGGCCTAATGATAGACCATCCAACGCTTGAGGTTGGTTTTGACGGGAATGAACACGCCTGGACAAAATACATGCTCAAGAATAAAAATGGGTATACTGAATATACCTTTAACGGCGTAAATAAATCCATGGTTTTTAGCTACCTTCCAGAATGGGACTGGTACTTATGCCTGACGATCACTAACGATGTAACGGGTAAAGCAACAAACCAATTTATAAAAACAAATATTGGAATATTGTTACTGGTTGTTGTTATTGGTTTAATATTTATTTATTTTATGCTAAGCAAAAGTTTGTTGCCACTCAAACAGATAACCAAGATGTTAAAGGAAATAGCTAATGGAGATGGGGATCTTACAAAGAGAATAGAAATTAATTCCAAGGACGAATTTGGAGATATGGCTACCTATTTCAACCGATTCATCGACACTATCCAGGAAATGGTCAAAGGGATCAAAATACACGCTAATAAAGTGCAGGATTTCTCAAAAGGACTCGTGGCTGCTGCATCCGATACCGCAGAGGGCATTACCCAGATTAACAAGGCCATGGAGAATGTCTCAAAAGGTACATCCGAACAGACAAATGTGGTACGCCAGGCAACAGTGGATGCCGATAAGCTGAAAACCATGATAAATTCTATTACCATTGGTGCTGAGAAACAAACAATAGATTCGGCACAGTCTATGGATGTAGCGAAACAGACAAATATAGCGATGTCAGAGATAACAGGGATATCAAGCAAGCAGATAGCAAGTGTGGAACTGGTAAAGAACATCGTTTCCCAGATGTCCAGCGCAGTTGACCAGGCAGCATCTGACGCCGGGAAGGCTGCTGAAAATTCTAAACAGACTAAAGATATTGCTCTCAATGGTGAGCAGATTATTGGTGAAACAGTCAACGGCATGGATAAAATTAAAGAAAAAGTAATGGCTACTGCCGACAAGATAAATGAGCTGGGCAAAAACTCTACTAAGATTGGTGAGATTATAAATGTTATTGATGATATCTCAGAGCAGACTAATCTTCTTGCGCTTAACGCTGCAATTGAGGCCGCCCGTGCCGGTGATCATGGACGAGGGTTTGCGGTAGTTGCTGATGAGGTTAGGAAGCTTGCAGAGAAATCAAGTAAAGCGACCAAAGAGATCGCTAATCTTATCAAAAATATTCAGGAAGCTACCTCCACGGCGGTTACCTTTATGAATGAAGGGACTGCGGAGGTGCACAACGGGTCTACGCTGGTAAATCAGGCAAAGCTGGCACTCACTAACATTATTGATGCTGTTAAAGATACGGTTAACCAGATTGAGAACATTTCTGCTGCCACTGAAGAGATGGCTGCCTCTTCCAATGAAGTTGTAGATAATGTAAAAAAGCTTGCAGAACTAACTGCCTTTACGAATTCCTCGGTTGAGCTGGTCGAAGAGGCTTCCGCGGGCTTAGTAGCAAATATCTCGGCTGTTGACAGTGTCGCAAAAGAAAATGCGGACATAACACATAATATGAAGGATAAAGTCTACGACTTTTCGAAATATATGGGCACAATCCTAAATGTATCAGAAGCAAATGCTTCAGTTACGGAAGAAGTTACTGCATCTGCCGAAGAAATCTCAGCTATTATTCATGCACTGAAAGAATCATCGGTTGGTCTGGTGCAGGTATCCAATACGCTGATTGAGAACATGGCCTGTTTTAAAACAGAATAACTTTTTAACGAAATAACCTGGTTAAATGAGAGACGTAGCTTGCTACGTCTCTATTTTTAACAACAATATTTTCCAGAGTAATAATAAATTTTTTTGTCTGGACAGCGGCGAAAGAAAAGTAATACGTGGCGCATCGGTTATCAATAGGCCAGGGCGTACAGAATCTGAACTTCGTGAATTTTGCGGGCAAGGTTATTATGACCATACAAAGCCAGCTGTATAAAACGGTGCAACAAAAAAGTGCTCTGTTATTTGATGAGAGCTCGTAACACCGCCAGATTTTTCTTGTCTTCTTCTAGGAGATTAAAATCGGACTTTGGTGTTTCAAGCACCATCGGCACACTAAAGAATCGATAGTCATTCAGCAATAATTCGAAGGAACTTAAGCCCAGATAGCCGTCTCCAATGTGTTCATGCCGGTCCTTTTTTGTTCCGATATCATGTTTTGAATCATTCAAATGAAAAACTTTTAGATAATCTAATCCGGCAATCCGGTCAAACTCGCTGAAAGTCTTTTCATAGGCTTCCGGCGTACGGATATCGTAACCGGAAGTAAAGACATGACAAGTATCAAAACAAATACCGATCCTCTTTTGATCCTTGATGTTCGCTATTATTTCAGCTAAATGTTCAAACGTAGAACCAAGAACCGTTCCTTGTCCGGAGGTAGTTTCCAGCAATATTCGGACATCAGAATCGTTTGTTTGATCGATAAGTTCATTAAGGCGTTGGGCAACAAGGTGTACGCCGCGTTTCTCTCCCGCGCCCATGTGTGCCCCAGGATGAATGATTAAATAGGGTAATGACAATTGTCCGGCTCTCGCCACTTCATCAAGCATAGATGCAAAGGATTTCGAAGCAATGACCGGATCAGGAGATGCTAAGTTAACCAGGTAATTGTTATGTGCAAAAACTATATCTACCTTAGATCTTTTCTGATCAAAAGCGGAGAGGATATCGCTTGATATAGCTTTTGATTGCCACCGGTTATTAAATCCGGTAAAAATCTGAATTGCCGTACATCCAATGGAAACTCCTCGATCGATACTTTTGTCACAGCCGCCGCTTACCGACATGTGCGCGCCAAGTAATCTATTTTTTCCGCTTTTCATAATAAACTCCCTATTTATTAGTAATATAATCTTAAAAGAAACTTGCTTGATAGAAGTCATAATTATACCATAGTTGTTTTCCTCAAGACCAAACGGGCAAGATTAGGGGGTGCCGTGTTGTATATATATGACAATTACAAAACCCTGTGCGGGTACCTGTCTTGTATCTAAAATCCTTTTGCTATCAGACTAATAAGTGCTTTACCTATGATAGCCATATGTTTACAATGAAAGGTGATAAATTAATCTATTATGCCCTGATGGAAGATGTTATATGGAAGCGATTCAGATATTATATAAAAAGCTTAAAAACGAGGTTACCCCCACTAAGCTCAATGAGGTGATCAAACACGTCATATCCGTTTATAAGAGTAAAAATTATGTTCAATTGCGAGCATATGCAGAAAAAGCAGCGCTTTCGCTGGACAAGGAATCAGCAAACAAAACTTTTGCCCAGCTTATTAACCTGTATCATCCGGACAAGCTGGTATGCATCCATAACGAGATCGACAACGCTTACCAGAATAAGAAAGCAGACTTGTTGCAACAATATCATCGAATGTATCTGGAAGATCACAAAACAAGTTCAATTGATGTTGACTACTCTGAAGAATATGGCTTTGATGAGGACTATGCTGATTATGAAACACGAGAAAATGCTGCCAGCGACCCCTATGATGATGGAGATATCTTTGCGGAAGAATATGGCTCCTGTGTTACTTTTTTTGATATTATCGACCGGGAATTCAATAAAATATTTGAGGATGGCTGGGATATAGGGGACCTGCGCAGCCTTGAAGGCGAGCTACAATTGCAGTATCTTAATCTGTTCGATCTGACAGGGATTGATGTCTGTATTCATCTCGTCAGCCTTAATCTGACGCATAATAAGTTAGAAGATGTCGATATCTTACAGAATCTGGTTAGCTTGGAATTACTCTACCTTTCAGAGAACCAAATAGAAGATATTTCTTTTGTCAGTGAGTTGGTTTCCCTGAGAGAACTGGATATATCTTTTAACCAGGTCACGGACATCAATCCGTTGTTATCCTTACCGGACTTGCTCTATGTCAACCTTGTCGGGAACCCGATAAACGATAGAGGAGCTATTCAAGCACTTAGCGGTCGAGGGGTGACCGTAATATTTTAAGTTCCAAGTCTGCTGATTTTACATTAATAACAGATTGTTTTTCGGTTAAGTGGATCAGTGCATAATTGCGAAGAACGTTAACATACCCAGTTATATCAAATTTGCTTTTTTTATAAACGTATTCATGAATTTCTCTGATTTTACAAAGAATTTCTTTATGTTAATTATCAACTTCCGGATTATAAGATTTCTGCCATAAAATAAAACTCATACTAACCCGTTGATACGGGTATTATCTCTAATAATCACCTGTCGGATGTCAAATAATACACATAAACGTGCCAAATACCAAATGACTATTTCCCCCGATGACTAGAAGCGAAGTCGCGTGTTAGAATATCCCCGTATTTATTTTTTTAATGTGAGATCATCTTACTGAGAAAAAAAATCAGGGAGTTTTTTATGAATGGAATGAGAGATTTTGTTTGTTCGAAGTGTAACAGCAAGTGGTCTGAAGATTCAGGGTTTCATGACCCGTATTCATGCCCGAATTGCAAGAGTGACAGTATCCAGCGAGAAGAAGACGACAAGGATTCTCAGTCTTGTCTGGGTCGTCAGCGTGGCAGATATTCCGAATAAAGATAATAGCTTAATCGTTGTTGCCAGAAATATCTTGTAATCACCAGAAGCAATACCTACAAGTGCGCTTCTCCGATTGCTTTTTTATTTTCCCCATCAAAAAACAAAAACCTAAAATAGGACGTTGATATGAAATCAATAAAATTATTGTTATAATTGAAATGATGGAAATATGTACGGCGTAAACCTCATTGAGAGTAATTACGCAGAGGTAAGCAATGAAAAAAGACAAAAGCAAGAAAAGAATTATCAACAGAATTATTGTCCCAATATTTATTGTATATCTTCTAGGTATGACAGTTTCTTATTTTGTTGTAACTGCGAAAGTAAAAAAAGAAACCATGCTCTTGGGACAGGAAAAAATAAATTCCGATATAAATGTCGCATGGGAAGTGTTATATAATAATCGGCAGGATATGGATATTCAGATTAAAAACATACTTTATATCATTAAGACTGATCCTTTTGATGAAAATATTGTTGATATGCTGAAAAAGAATTCCAATGTCGATATTCTTGTTATAACAAATTGGGAAGGAAAGGTAATATACAGAAATAGCGGGCCCGCCTCAGCTCCTAATATATCAACCGGCAATAGTTTATCTAAAAATATGGCTATCCAAAAAGTAATCAAAACGGGAAAAAAGGTATCCGGTGAAATACTTATGGATGCTAGCGAATTACGAATAGAGCATAGTGCCCTAGCTAAACAAGCATATTTTGACTTTATTAAAACCCCTGATGAAACAGAAAAAAGCAATAAGTTTGATGACCGAGGTATGGTCCAAGTTGTCGCTTACCCAGTTAATGATAAAATAATTCTCGCTGGCAAATTAATGAATAGAAATTTTTCAATTGTCGACAGAACTAAAGAGAATGTACTTAATCAAAAATATACTGACAAAAAAGGAAACTCCGTGGACCTGGGCAACTCTACCATATGTATGGAAGATCTTCGAATCGCCACGAATGTTAAGCAAGACGGTGGCGCACGGGCAGTAGGAACAAGGGTATCAAAAAAAGTTTATGATAAGGTCTTTATCGGCGGAGAAAAAATCAGGTCCCGAGCATTTGTAGTAGAAGACTGGTATATTACTGCGTATGATCCAATCTACGACATTAATAACAATACTATTGGGATATTGTCTGTCGGTACACTAGAAAAACCTTTTATAGACAAAATATCCAGCATACAACAAACATTTCTAGTATTCACATTTATAAGCCTAATAATAATTTTAGGAATTATATATTATATTGTCACTTCGATTACAAAATCGCTGCCTAGTTTGGCGCTGGCTTTGAGAAACAGGAGTGATATAGCAACCCTGGAAATAAAGAATGACGACGAAATTGGTGAGATCGCCGAATCAGCTATGTTTATGATGCGAGCACTTGATAGTATCGTTAATGGTGTTGAAAAGGCAACAACCAGCGTACTTGAAAGTGTCAGTATACTTGCTCGATCATCAAAAGAAAGCACAGGAATCGTAGGTCAAATAGCCTCGGCAATTAATTCTGTGGCTGAGGGGTCTAGTCAACAGGTTGAAAACATAAAGGAAATAACCTTAGAAATTAATGAAATCAAAGATATTATCGATAGAGTTGCGGCTGGTTCCGAAGAACAAGTACTTAGTATGTCGAAAACTGCAGAAGACGTACTTGAAAGTGATGCCGGAATTAGTGATCTATTCGAGGCAGCAAAGAAAGAAACTTTGGAAGTAGACCATGTAAAAATGATAATTAATCATATGGCGCACGCAATTGATCAGGTAACCATTGAAGCGAATAATGCTTCGCAAACCTCTATTGAAACGTCGGAAATCGGTAAACAAGGCGAAGCAATTGTTGCGAATACCGTAGATGGTATGATCAGAATAAAAGATACGGTTCTGGCTACTGCTCAAAAAATCGAAGAACTTGGAAAAAACTCTTTGCATATCGGAGAAATTATTGAAGTAATCGATGATATTGCCGAACAGACTAACCTGCTTGCGCTTAACGCTGCGATTGAAGCTGCCCGTGCCGGTGAGCACGGAAGAGGGTTTGCTGTTGTTGCCAACGAAGTCCGTAAGCTTGCAGAACGATCAGGAAACGCAACAAAGGAAATTGCAAATTTAATAAAGCAGATCCAAAACGAGACAAACGACACGGTTGAATCCATGAAAGCCGGAACTAAAGAGGTTCAAACTGGTGTGATCCTGGCAATGCAAGCAAAAGATGCATTAACAAATATTATTAAGGCTGTTAATAATACGGTTAACCAGATTCAAAACATCTCTGCAGCTGCAGATGAAATGTCGGCTTCGAGTTCAGAGGTAGTAGCTTCTGTTGATGTTATTGCTGGAATAATTGATCAAACATCTAAAAAAATAAAGGCATTATCTCAATTATCACAAAATGTTGTTGAGCTGATAATTAACGTTCATATCGTTGCCCAAACAAACCAATCATCGACCGAGGAGATAAAGGAAAAGTATCAGCGTATTTATGATAGTATAGGTAATCTTGCTAAGGTATCAGAATCTAATTCCGCGATTACCGAGGAAGTATCTGCTTCGACCGAAGAAATGACGGCTTCTATTGAGCAACTTAAAGATCAGGCACAGGATCTTGATTCAATGGCAATGACACTTTCTCAGGTTGTAAATAACTTTAAAAACTCATGATATACGTATCGTGCAACTCACCTCAAATCTGAAAAACCGGCTCTACGATTCGAGTAATAATATAAATTAACTGAATAGCTTCTATTAAAGCAATAGCGCTATAAATAAAAAGAAGCGGATTACTATGTTTTCTTTTATCTATAAATAGTCTTTAAACCCACATTAACGTGATGATCGTTGAGATATACAAGAATCCTGCTGTGAAAACAAACAAGGAAGATATTCATAATTCATTTTCGAGAGTATAATGCGAACATTATATTATTGAGGAGGCGTTTTATGACTGAGAAGAATAAAAGAGCACAAGAAATAAATGTTATATTAAAAGGATTGGGAGTAGAGGAGGAATTACAAAGAATAGAACTTACAGAAGATGATATGAAAGACAAATATGGGAAAAACTATAAAGACGAAATGAAATATCCATATTATCTAGGTGTAGATATTTATGAGGGGGAAGTAAACAGAAAAATATTAGAAGGAGTTTTAAAGATACCTGAATTCTCCAGAATTGAACTTTGGGAATCTGATGGAATAGACGAAGAAGGTGATGAAACGGGGGAGATACTGCATTTTCTTCAGTTAGCATTTGATGGCGTCGAGATGCAAGAATAAGTGGCTCATATAAAACAATGTGAATGTTAAGATATTTGGCTTGGTCTGAAACTAAGGTCATAGTGAGCAGGAACCGTATGGATGATGCCTAATGGAGACAGGCTAAAACCCTGTCTCTATTGGCTCTTAAGCCTGGACTTCAAGGTTACTCTATGCCCAGGCCCTCGTCTAATCCAAGCAAGATATTCATGTTCTGTATAGCGGCACCGGAAGCGCCCTTACCTAGATTATCAAGACGAGCGAGAAGCAGAATCTGTTCATCCTCCCCGAAAACAAAAAGTTCTATTTTATTTGTACTATTACATTCCATGGCATTAAAATATCCATTATCAGCCGGATATTCCGGTGTAAAAGGCATGACTTCGACAAAATGTTCGGCAGCATAGTAGCCAGAAATAAATTCGTGTATTTCTTTGGCTGTCATTTTCTTGTTTAAAAATCGTTGCACTAACGGGATTGCGACAATCATTCCCTGACAATAGTTGGCAACGACAGGGGTAAATAATGGGGAATATGCAAGTCCAGTTATTTTCTGCATCTCCGGTAAGTGCTTATGCTTTAGACCTAACGCATAAAATCGGGGGCTTGTAAGCTTTTCGTTATCTTTCGGATTTTCGTATTGCTCAATTAATCTTTTGCCACCTCCGCTATAGCCAGAGATTGAGTGACATGTTACCGGATAGTCTCTTGGGACTATATCATTGTGTGTAAGAGGATAAAGCGCCATATTAAATCCAGTAGCAAAGCATCCGGGAACAGCGATTCGAGATGAAGTCCTAATTAATTCCCTCTGAGCTTTGCTTAATTCCGGCAACCCGTATGCCCAGGTCGGATCGGTCCTGAACGCAGTGCTGGCATCCAGTATTTTAGTTCTTGTATTGCTGACAAGTGTGACCGCTTCTCTTGACGCAACATCCGGAAGGCAAAGGAAGGCAATGTCGGCTTCGTTCAACAATGTACGGCGGGTTTCCGTATCTTTTCTTTTCTCCGGATCAATTTTCAGGATTTCTAAGTCTGTTCGGTTTGATAACCGCTCGTTTATTTTTAATCCTGTCGTTCCTTCTTGCCCATCAACAAATACTTTATATTTCATTTTAAACCTCTTCCATCCGTTAATATCATATTGATTCTTTCGCTATACCTTAACCAATCAATCTTTTACCCAGGGTTTTCGCAGTGTAAAGGCTATAAATATTCGAAAAACAAATTGTTTTTGAGTATAAATTAATTAATAAGAATAAATTATAAACAAAATTCACGGGATTTCAACTATAAATGTTAGAAAGATTGGCTGGGTTATCCTGCCTTACCAATCATTTTGGATAGAGAAGAGATATTCTCGTGATGTCGTCCACCAAAAAAATCGGTATGCTTGAGCCCGATAGAAGAATGGGGCACAGAAGCTGCCCGAAACAGCTCTAGAATATGAGATCGCATTTTTTTTTTAATCATTTCTGTACCAGCAGCCCAATAATTGTACAACAAAAAAAGGCTCCGAATTAACGGAGCCTTTTCGTGGATTTATTTAACGATGCTTATTATGCAGAAGTTACATTTACTGCACAAGGTCCTTTTTGACCTTGTCCAACTTCAAATGTTACAGCTTCATTTTCAGCAAGTTTTTTGAAGCCTGAACCATTAATCGCTGAATGATGAACGAATAGATCTTCGCCGCCATTTGCAGGAGTAATAAAGCCAAATCCCTTGGTTTCGTTGAACCATTTTACAGTGCCTTTTTCCATGTTGTGTTTTTCCTTTCTAAGCGTACTTATATAATGCCTTAAAGTCACTCTACAAAACCACTTTAATAATGTTTGTAACAATTACAAATTCTAACCTAAAAATACTCTATTATCCAGTATTTCTTGATTATTCAAGGAATACTGGCGGAATAATTGCTTTGACAAGATCCGCATAAACTACAAGAAAAAAACCAATATCAGTCAGGGCTTCGGCTTTCTTTGGTTGCTGGAATTGGATTTGAACCAAGGACCTTTGGGGTATGAGATTTCTGACTTGATTAATATTATTTTCTATATAGTTGTACAATGTTCTCGATCATTATGGGAAGCATTACCCATTTTTCACCGGTTCTATTTATACCACACTTCATTCCCAATTACTACCAAATATTTTGAATGCTATATCCAGCGTGCATACCGAAATCAGTCGAGTGATAATTACTTAATAAAGATAGTGAGTATTTGAAATGTTAGCCGATTGTGAAATAAAAGGTAGCTCCTTTTCCAACTACCGATTCAGCCCAAACTGTTCCACTATGTTTTTGAATTATTTTTTTTACAATTGCAAGTCCCACACCTGTTCCTTCATATTCTGCCGATGTATGAAGTCTTTGGAAGACGCCAAATAACTTATCCTTATAGGTCATATCGAAGCCTGCACCATTATCTTTAATATAATAAATGATAGTGTCATCTTGGAGAAAAGAACCTACTTCGATTATTGCTGTTTTTTTATGTTTTGTATATTTTATTGCATTAGAAATAAGATTTTCCCATACTTGCCTAATAAGTGAGCTATCACCTCGGGTAACAGGTAAATCCATAACTGAGAATTCTATATTTCTGTCTTCCAAAAGTGTTTTCTGTTCTTCAAATACTTTTTTGACCAGTTCTTCCATATTTATGGTACTCCAAACTACTTCTTGCCTGCTTGATTTGGATAGGTTAAGCAGATCATCGATTAATTGATTCATCCGGTGTACGTTATCAATAATCGATGTTAAGTATTTAGTGCTATTAGCCGGAAGACTAGTTCCATAATCTTCTAAAAGAATCTCAGAATATCCATTTATTGCTCTCAGCGGGGCTCTCAGATCATGCGATACGGAGTAACTGAAGGCTTCCAATTCCTTATTAGCCTGCTCAAGTTTTGCGGTCCTTTCTTTAACCAGCTCTTCTAGCTTAATATGATAATTATGCAGTTCTTCCTCTGCTTTTTTACGCTCGGTAATATCTTCAAGCGATGAAACCATTCCATCGAATTCCCCTGTTTCAGAGAATACGGGCGTCGCATTGATTGAAAGAAACTTTTGTTTTCCTTCCGGGGTTTCAATAGTCATCAGTATATTTTCAACCGGGCTAAGTTTATTCTTAACCTGCTCAAATGGCATTTCGCCTTCAGCAAGCGGGGTGCCATCAAATTTTGATAGTTTCAGGATTTGAGCATTATACGGCAGTTTTATGCTATCCTTTTGAGAAATGCCGACTATTTTCGAAGCCTGATTATTAATAAAGGTTACTTTACCTTCTTTGTCAACAAAATTAATCCCAACAGGACTGGTATCTGCAATTCTTTTGATAAGATCACGTTCTTTATTTAGAGCTGCTTCTGACCTTTTATAATCGGTTATATCGCTGCCAATAGTTAAGATTTCAACAATTTGGTTCTTCTTGTTGGTTATAACCTTATTTGTCCAATTTACCCATACACGCTCTCCGTTACGTTTGATGTTCTCGTTTATATTCTGTTCGAAATCCTTAGGATTTGTGAGTATATCACTAACGAGTTTGCTTAAATCACGATTAGTGCTATCCCGGATAGGGACTATCGTTCCTATTACGTGATGCCCAATAATCTCTTCCTTTGAGTACCCAAAAAAATTCAGCCCATATTTATTTATGAAATTAATTTTTCCATTCAAATCCACGCGAAGAATTATACTATTAGCATTTTCAACGAGTTCCCTGTATTTTTTTTCGTTATCAATTAATTTGGTTTCAATCTTTTTACGTTCGGTAATATCTTCAATGACAGTTGAGAGATAGAGTAGTTTTCCATCAGGCCCGGTTATCTTTCCTACCAAAAGATGGCCCCAGACAATTTTTCCATCTTTTCGGAGGTATCTCTTATCCATAACAATATGATCAATATTACCATTTAATAAGTCATTTAGGTTTCTGTCATTAAATGCGATGTCTTCAGTATATGTGACTTCTTGTATGGTCATTTTTTTTAGTTCATCTTCAGTATATCCAAGGAAATGGCAAATCGCTTTGTTTGCACTTGTGAAGTGAAAATCAGGTGTTGCCGTAGAAACTGCTATCGGGGATTGATCGAACATTAATCGGAATTTCATTTCGCTTTCATGAAGTTTTTCTTCATTAAGTTTTCGTTCAGTAATATCTTCCACTGTGCCAATATATCCTAATATTTGATCTCCATCACGAACTGAAATAGCATGTATCTTATTAATTCGTACCGAGTTGTCTGGTTTGCGAATCCAGCGGGCTTCTATTTCTTGTTCTATTGAAGAAACAAGTAATTGGTTGAAAGAGTTGATTACATACTGTTTGTCTTCCGGGTGGATGTTTTCTGCCCAGCCTTTACCAAGCGCTTGTTCTTTGTTAATTCCTAATATTTTTTCTAGGGCAGGATTGATATAACTAGCTGTTCCATCCGGTTCGTTCATGAAAATGCCAATGGGGGAACCCTCTGCAATAGTCTTGAAACGGGCTTCACTTTTTTTTAATAGGTCATTAGACCTTTTGCGTTCGGTAATATTTCGGACTATTGCCCACATTCCACGAGGTTTGCCATCGTTATCAGCGAGCAAAATAGTGCGTAATTCAATAGGAAATATCGTTCCATCTTTTCGTCTGTATTCTTTTTCATAAATATCTGAATATCCCCGGACAAGTACTTGTTCCTTTATTATCTGAGTTTCAAAGATATGCCATTTCTCCGGGGTAAAATCAAGATAGGTTAAGTGTAAAAGCTCATTAGGACTATACCCTAGCATTTTTGCGAAGGCATCATTAAATTCTATAATTTTCCCCTGCATATCAACCTGGGCGAATCCATCCATCATGCTTTCATAGAGCCGTCTGTATTTACTCTCGTTATTGTTTGGTCCGTTGTTATTCTCTCTTTGTTCTGAGAAGGGCTCAGAGATACCACCATTATTCATTTTTTCTCACCTTACATTTCTTTTAATAAGATTTTATGGAATAGATGTTAACAGAAGCAATCAAGAATTCAATGCTAAATTAGCTTTCCATGGTTATGTTTTATACTCGCCTAATCATTCATTGATCTTTTATCAAATTCCCAAGCCATACCTCTCATCGGAAGCATCCAAGAATCATATGTAAGTCTTAAGTAACCGGGTGCCTCAAGGGGAATGCACATTTTATTGTGAAGAACAAAAGGTTTATGCCGAATTGTCATCGTTTCTGGATATCTTATAGTTATAGTAAAATTTTTGGTTGGGTGAGCCATTTGCCAGTATAGAAAATCACTAATAGCTATTTTGCATTTTGATTCGACTGAAACAATCAATCCATCAACGGATATATATTTATCTAATTTTGCTTCAAAACCGCTCTTCAGAATATCAAAATCAGGGTTTTCTTTTTTTTCGGATGAACAGCTTCATACTATCCTAACTCAAGTAAGACAATTTGTGAGGGACTTTGTTGTCGTGCTAATACATACAGGGTTGAGAGCTGGAGAACTCCAGCGACTACAGTGGACTAATATCGACGTTAAAAACCGTACCCTAATGATTGAGCTATCAAAGTCACATAAATTCTGGGCAATACCGATCAATGATACGCTACATAAGCACCTGCTATGCCTCAAAAGTAAGGCAAAGAAGGGGCAGATATATATCTTTTCGAGAAGTGAGCCAGGAACCCAGTATAGTGACCTCTCTCATGCCTTCAGCAGAGAACTTAAACGGATCGGGATTAAGGGCACGCTCCATATGCTCCGGCATACTTTTGCAAGCAAACTGGTACAGCGAAGTGTAAATATATATTTCGTTAAAGAGCTGCTAGGACACCGCCTCGTTTCTATACGGATGAACAAATGAAAGATATTTTAACCAAAACAAGGTCATTTGTGAGAGATTTCGTTAAGGTGCTGCTTCATACAGGAATTCGATCCGGTGAATTGCAGCGCCTTAAATGGGATCATGTGGATTTTAAGAATCGTATCGTGGTAGTAGAACTGTCAAAGTCCCATAAATTCAGAGCCGTACCGATTAATGATACGCTATATAAGCATTTGCTTTCCCTGAAACGCAAGGCAAAGCGAGGCCAAGTGTATGTGTTTGAAGGTGATCAGTCAGGTGAACCATTTAGTGATTTTTATCACGCCTTTACCAGAGAGATGAAACGTATCGGCATGAAAGGAACGGTACATATGCTCAGGCATACCTTCGCCAGTAAGCTCGTGCAACTTGATGTGAATATCTATGCTGTAAAGGAATTACTCGGTCATGCATCCGTACAGACAACACAAGTATACGCTCATATTAGGATGGAAGATTTGAGCAGGGCGGTAAACGTATTAAATTAAATTCATTATTGTAAACTGACAAATTATGTCATAGGGACTGTGGTATAATCTAAAAAAACTTTGTAAACACAATTAATTATTGTTAGAATAATAAAATATTGACAAATGTGAATAACTCCTGTTATTACAACAAAACAAGATAAATTGCAAGGAACCCTATGCCTACTGTTATTTCTCAGAATAATCCGGCTTAATGTTGCTGAATAATCTGGCCGATTCAAAATAAACCGGCCAGATTGAGAATAATTAAAAAGTTTCAGATGCAG